>NZ_RHJJ01000012.1:0-90228 GCF_004212225.1 Escherichia sp. E14V7 | reverse complement strand
CAGCACCGGAGATAAATATTAGTGTTATATAGCGGATCCATTGCAACATGTTTTTCCCTGTGGGAATTTAATTCTAAAATAATGTCTAATATTGTATTCCAGATAACGCAGCAACTGCACACCAGAAGTGCTAAACATAGTCTTAAAGTTATAACAATGAGACTTTGCTCATTTTTAATTAGTCGTTAATCTAATAGAGAGGATATTATAATATTTATATTAGGAATATATGATGCGAAACCATATATTCCAGTGATATTAAGAAATGACAAATTCAATACGGGTTTTAGAAATTAAACCGTGACCATGCTGGCAGAAATAATCCACCGCACCACACGCTTTTAACACCTGTAACGGTTGGTGGCAGTCAGGGCAAAGTGCCTGGACGGTGAAATCTTTGTCGCAAGTTACGCAGTGAGCCGTCTCGCCTTGACGTTCGAGAGGGTTTTGGCAGACTGGGCAGCTGAGTTCCATAAATGATCCTCATATTTTCATGGGTTTCCCTTTCCATATGGAAAGGGAAACCAGATAAGTAATTACTTACTTTTCTTGATATGCTTCATCAGGCGCTTACGCTTGCGCATCTGGGTCGGCGTCAGGGTGTTACGCTTGTTCGCATATGGGTTTTCCCCTTCTTTGAACTGAATACGAATCGGCGTCCCCATCACATCCAGAGACTTGCGGAAATAGTTCATCAGATAACGCTTGTAGGAATCCGGCAGGTCTTTCACCTGGTTACCGTGAATCACCACAATCGGCGGGTTATAACCACCAGCGTGGGCATATTTCAGCTTCACGCGACGCCCGCGAACCAGCGGCGGCTGGTGATCTTCAACAGCCATGGTCATGATTCGTGTCAGCATAGACGTACCCACGCGACGGGTAGAGCTGTCATACGCTTCACGCACTGATTCAAAGAGGTTACCAACACCACTGCCGTGCAATGCAGAAATAAAGTGCACGCGAGCAAAATCGATAAAGCCCAGACGGAAGTCCAGCGTCTCTTTCACCTGCTCTTTCACTTCCTGGCTCAGGCCATCCCACTTGTTCACCACAATCACAAGTGAGCGCCCACTATTGAGAATAAAGCCCAGCAGGGAGAGATCCTGATCGGAAATACCTTCGCGTGCATCAATGACCAGCATCACCACGTTGGCATCTTCAATTGCCTGCAACGTTTTGATTACTGAGAACTTCTCTACCGCATCGGTGATTTTGCCGCGTTTACGTACGCCTGCGGTGTCAATGAGTACATACTCACGTCCGTCACGTTCCATTGGAATGTAGATACTGTCACGCGTTGTGCCTGGCATGTCGTAAACCACAACGCGTTCTTCACCGAGAATACGGTTAGTGAGCGTAGACTTACCGACGTTCGGACGCCCCACAATCGCCAGTTTGATCGGCAGACTTTGAGGATCGAAGTCGTCTTCCTCTTCCTCTTCGCCGTTCTCTTGCGCTTCAAATTGCGCCCAGTATTCTGCGTCTTCGTCCACTTCTTCTTGCGGCGCGAGATCTTCCATCCACGGCAGAAGGACGTGCTCCAGCAGGCTTAATACGCCACGACCATGAGACGCGGCAATTGGGTAGATTTCGCCTAAACCGAGCGAATAGAAATCAACAACTGCCTGGTCTGGATCTAAACCATCAGTTTTGTTTGCCACCAGGAAGGTAGGTTTTTCTCGGGAGCGCAGGTGCTTGGCAATAGCTTCATCTGCCGGCATCAGGCCAGCACGCGCATCAACCATAAACAGTACAACGTCTGCTTCTTCAATCGCCAGCAGCGACTGTTCCGCCATGCGGGTTTCAACACCGTCTTCCGTACCGTCAATACCGCCGGTATCAATACAGATAAACTCGCGGCCTTCAATTTCTGCACGACCGTACTTACGGTCACGAGTCAGACCCGGGAAATCCGCAACCAGCGCATCTCGGGTGCGAGTTAGACGGTTAAATAACGTGGATTTTCCTACGTTAGGGCGCCCGACAAGCGCGACCACAGGTACCATGTTTAAAGCCTCATTTTTATAAATCATCAGACAACGATCGCTTTTTTTGCGTCGTTGTTAAAAACAGGAAAACGGCCCCTGTCCAGGAGCCGTTTTCAAAGTGAACGACAGAGACGATTAACGTGTAATGGAGTACACGGTCCCGTCTTTTGCCTGGATCAGCAGTTTGCCATCAGCGGCAACCGGGTCAGTCTGGAAACCGGAGCTATCAACTTTTTGTTGGGCAACGAAACGTCCATCTTCCACATTAATCCAGTGCAGATAGCCTTCACTGTCACCCACCACCAGGTTGCCATTATACAGCACCGGAGAAGTCAGCAGGCGATGCAACAGATCGCTTTGCGTCCACAGCGTAACGCCGCCATCAATGGTCAACGCCATCACCCGGTCATTTTGATCGACCAGATAGATACGGTTACCGTCGACGATGAAATCATTCACCGAACCCAGTTCGCGTTTCCACATAATCTGACCGCTGCGCAGATCAAGCGCCGTCAGGTTACCATTATAGGCCAGTGCAAAAACAACGCCGTTAATGATTACCGGAGTTGTGTCAACATCGCTCAGACGGTCGATTTCAGTCGAGCCGGTCGCCTGGGAGATACGCTGTTGCCAAATCATCTGGCCCTGTTGCATCAGTACTGCACTGACGCGGCCATTATCACCACCAACGACTGCTGCGCCAAACGCTGTGGCTGGCGCAGATTCGCCACGCAAAGAGAGCGAAGGCATATCAAGGTTAACTGTCCATTTAACAGCACCGTCTGCTTCGTTCAGCGCTTGCAACTGACCATTACTGGTGTGGATAAGTACCAGACCATCGCTAACCACTGGGCGAGAAAGTGCTTCACCCGCGACTTTAGTTTGCCATGCTACAGTACCATCACTGGTATTCAGCGCGTAAACCTGCGCCTTTTCGCTGCCAATGTAAACATGACCACCTGCTACGGTCACGCCGCCAGAAAGCAATGCCGGCTCTTTAGACAACCAGCCATCTTTCTCGGCCAGACTGACAGACCAGATTTCTTTGCCGTCATCCGCATTCATCGCTTTTACTAAACCAGCGCGATCCGCTGCATAGACAACGTTGTCCGCCAGTGCCGGATGAAGATTAGAATAGAAGTTGCCAATACCGCTACCAACAGAGGTGCTCCACGCCGTGGTCGGCGTAAACTGGTTTTCAACGGTCGGCAATGGGGACATCTTTACCACATCTTCTTCGCTGTTAAACAGCGAACAGCCGCTTAAAAGAGTAACGGAAAGCAGTCCTGGCAGCAGTAATTTACGCAATTGCATCGGGTCCCTCTCAGATGGACAAATTATTAATTTTCATCTGCATCATTTCGCTCAGTGCCGGGGTAGCATCGCTTTTCACGCCTGCTTCCCATGCACTACGCGCACCTTGCTTATCACCTTTGCTCAGCAATGCTTCACCACGCAGGTCGGCAACAATGGCAGCCCACCCTTCACCTTTAATGGTTTCAAGGGTTTTCAGCGCGGCATCAGCCTGCTTGAGCTGCACCTGAACTCGGGCAAGACGCAGATTTATCACGGCTTTGAGATTTTCATCGCTCGTGTCCGCCAACCCTTGTTGCAATTGGGCGGCAGCTTTCTCTAGTTCATTTTTGTCAACAAATTGCTGCGCAAGTTCCAAAGAAGCCAGCGCGCCATAAGTATTTTTATTTTCAGCAGCGAATTTTTCCGCCGCCGGAATGCTGTCTGGTTTGCCTTCGCTAACTGCGGTAACCGCATTGTGATAGGCAAGAGAAGTGGAGCGTGCGGAATCAACCTGATGGCTGTTCCAGTAGCGCCAGCCAATCAGTGCGCCAACGCCCAAAATCACCCCAACAGCCAGTGCTTTGCCATTTTCAGCAAAAAAGCGTTTAACCGCTTCAACCTGGTCGTTTTCGTTCTCGTAAATTTCCACGCTGTCCTTCTCCTTCCTTAACCCAGTAACGTGCGCAAATGCGCGGCTACGCTATCCTGCGCAACTGCCGTTTGCTCACCAGAGCGCAAATCCTTCACTACTGCCGTGCCGTTGGCCACTTCGGACTCACCCAGCACCACAGCAACGCGTGCGCCCCATTTATCAGCACGGGCAAACTGTTTCTTAAAGTTGCCGCCGCCGTGGTTGGTCATCAATTTCACACCCGGTAATTCATCACGCAGACACTCAGCTAATGCCAGCGCCGCAGATTGTGTATCGGTGCCTGAAGCCACCAGGTATATATCGACAACGGGATCGGCTTTAAATTCCGGATTAACTGCCTGAACTAACAATACAAGACGTTCGAGGCCCATCGCAAAACCTACTGCCGGTGTTGCACGGCCACCCAGCTGTTCCACCAGACCGTCATAACGACCGCCTGCGCACACGGTTCCCTGGGAACCGAGGCTGTTAGTCACCCATTCGAAAACGGTACGATTGTAGTAATCCAGACCACGCACCAAACGCTGGTTGACGGTGTAGGCAATACCTGCGCTCTCCAGCAGTTTGCACAGACCAGCAAAATGCTCGCGAGACTCCTCGTCAAGATAATCGCCTAACGCCGGAGCGTCATTGAGTAACGCCTGCACTTCCGGATTTTTGGAATCCAGCACGCGCAGCGGGTTGGTGTACATGCGGCGTTTGCAGTCTTCGTCCAGCTTTTCTTTATGCTGTTCGAGGAATGCCACCAGTGCATCGCGGTAGTTCGCTCGCGCTTCCAGTGAACCGATTGAGTTCAGCTCGAGGGTAACGTGTTCAGAGATACCCAGCGCACGCCACCAGCGGGCGGTGAGCATGATCAGTTCGGCGTCAATATCCGGCCCCTGCAGACCGAAGACTTCACAACCTAGCTGATGGAATTGACGATAACGGCCTTTTTGCGGACGCTCATGGCGGAACATCGGCCCGATATACCACAGACGCTGTTCCTGATTGTACAGAAGACCATGCTCGATGCCGGCGCGTACACAGCCCGCCGTCCCTTCAGGGCGCAAAGTCAGGCTGTCGCCATTGCGATCCTCAAAGGTGTACATCTCTTTTTCAACCACGTCGGTGACTTCACCAATCGCACGTTTGAATAGCGGGGTCTGCTCTACAATCGGCAAGCGGATTTCACTGTAACCGTAGCTGCCGAGCACGTTTTTCAGTGTGCCTTCAATGCGCTGCCAAATGGCAGTTTCGCCAGGCAGGTAATCGTTCATGCCGCGAATGGCTTGAATGTTTTTTGCCACGTTTATTCTCTTTCTGAATATAAAAATGAACCCTCAACGCTTCCGTCAATGTTTCGGGAGCTATGCGGGTTCAATCATACACGGGAAGCGAGGCGCTTCCCATCACGTTATTATTTTTCAACCTGCTGAACGTCAATTCGACGCGCTTCGTCCAGCTGACTGGCTTTCGCACGAATACGCGCTTCCAGCTGATCGATCATGTCATTGTTGTCCAGACGGTCTTTGCGCACGCCATCTTCATAAAGGCCGCTTTTCTTGTTACCGCCCGTGACGCCGAGTGTAGAAACCAGTGCCTCACCAGGGCCATTCACCACGCAACCAATGATCGAAACGTCCATCGGGGTAATGATATCTTCCAGACGCTGCTCAAGTGCGTTAACCGTACCAATGACGTCAAACTCCTGACGAGAACAGGTCGGGCAGGCGATGAAGTTGATCCCGCGCGAACGGATTCGCAGCGATTTAAGGATATCGAAACCGACTTTGATCTCTTCAACCGGATCGGCAGCCAGCGAAACGCGCAGCGTGTCACCAATACCTTCAGACAGCAACAGACCTAAACCGATGGCAGATTTCACCGCCCCACTGCGTGCGCCGCCAGCTTCGGTGATCCCAAGATGCAGCGGCTGATCGATCTGTTTTGCCAGCAGACGATACGATTCTACTGCCAGGAAAACGTCTGACGCTTTGACACTGACTTTAAACTGATCGAAGTTAAGACGATCAAGATGATCAACATGACGCATGGCAGACTCAAGCAACGCCTGCGGCGTCGGTTCGCCATACTTTTCTTGCAGATCTTTTTCCAGCGATCCGGCGTTAACGCCAATACGGATCGGAATGTTTTTATCGCGCGCACAGTCAACCACCATGCGAATACGCTCTTCATTACCGATATTGCCTGGGTTAATGCGCAGACAATCGACGCCGTATTCCGCCACTTTCAGCGCAATGCGATAGTCAAAGTGGATGTCGGCCACCAGCGGTACGTTAACCTGCTGTTTGATGAGTTTGAACGCTTCTGCCGCGTCCATCGTCGGTACTGAAACACGGACGATATCGGCACCAACACGTTCCAGCGCCTTGATTTGATTGACCGTCGCTTCGACGTCCGTCGTGCGCGTATTAGTCATGGACTGTACGGCGATGGGAGCTCCATCGCCAATCGGCACATTCCCAACGTAAATACGTGTTGATTTTCTACGTTGAATTGGAGCCTGGTTATGCATGCAAAATCTCCCGCGTTACCCGTCTGTTACTGCGCCGGTGATTGTTCGGCATTTAGGGTCAGACGCGCAACCTGGTTAGTTCTGATAAAACGACTCAGATCGACAGGTTTCCCTTGATACTGGATCTGTACTGCGGCTGGCGCACCAATTTTCAGTTTGTACGGCGCCTGACCGGCTAAATTCAAGTTACCGCCTTTACGCTGCATCCCGCTGAACAGTTTTTTGCCGGTAGAATCGGTGACTTCCAGCCAGCAATCGGCAGTAAAGTTCATGACCAGCGCATTCGGGTCAGCCGCTGGTGTTGTTACACCAGCCTGATCGGTTGGCAGTGGTGCAGCAGCATCTGGCGTCGTTGCAGTTGGCGCGGTCGTAGCAGCGGTATCCACATTCGCCTGCGAAGGCGGAACAACTGCGTTCTGCTGTGGTTCAACGGCAGGTGCTGGGGTGGTCACGTCTGACGTTTGCGTGTTTGCAGCGGTAGTATCCGCAGGTGCTGACGTCGTGGTGGAGTCACTCTGACTAGCATTTGAGGAGGTATCTAACGGCACGCTCTGCGCCTGGTCGCTATTACCGTTCAGTTCCGCTGTGGTCTGATCGGCCATAGTCGTGATCTCTTCCTGCTGGGCTTTGTGATCTTGCCACCACCAGGCACCGCTCAGTCCAATCACCACGAATAACACCAGCCAGGTGAAGGTCATCAGCCAGCCATCGCGTTTTTTACGTCGCTTGCCGAGAGAGAAACTCTGCATGGGCGCAACTTTTGCGGCCCGTAACGGAGCCTGTTTTTCCAGCCCCGGCAGCAGTTCTTCTTCCGGAATATGCACCAGTCGTGCATAAGACCGGATATACCCGCGCAGGAATGTTGATGCAAGGTCGGCTGGCGCCTTATCCTCTTCAATATCGCGTACCGTGGAAACCTTCAGACAAAGTCGTTCGGCAACGGCTTGCTGGCTAAGTCCAAGTTGTTCGCGGGCATTACGCAAGCGAGCGCCGGTAGTAAGTGCTTCATTTTGGTCGTGCGTGGCTTCAGTATTCATTCGCTGCAGGTACGTTTAAATGAGAATTGAGATGCCGGTGAGTCATCATACTCACCCACACCGCGAGACATCCATTAAGTTAACCTTTATCATACAGTATAAGACTGTCTGTGTGCTCATGACAAAGCCCACATGAATCAAAGCTAACTCACTGTTGCATCGTTACATACTGCCTTAAAGTCAGCAAAAACGCACCGTTAATATTGATCAGACAATTGCAACTTAATGCTATATTCATAAAAGATTACGCCACGGTACAAAAAGTAACCGTGGCGCAAGAGACATCAAACCGTTTTCACGTCGATGGCTTCTCCCTGCATCCGTTTGCGCAGGGTACGTTTAGTACGGTCGATAACCTCGCCCGCTAATTGCCCGCAGGCTGCATCGATATCATCCCCACGCGTTTTACGCACGATGGTTGTGAACCCATAGCTCATCAACACTTTTGAGAAGCGATCGATACGACTGTTCGAACTGCGGCCATACGGCGCGCCCGGGAACGGGTTCCACGGAATCAGGTTGATCTTACACGGCGTATCTTTCAGCAGCTCCGCCAGTTGATGCGCGTGCTCAGTACCGTCGTTAACATGGTCAAGCATCACGTATTCAATGGTGACGCGGCCCTGATTGGCATTGGACTTTTCCAGATAACGGCGCACCGCAGCGAGGAAAGTTTCGATATTGTACTTTTTGTTGATCGGTACAATTTCGTCACGAATTTCGTCGTTCGGCGCATGCAGAGAGATTGCCAGCGCAACGTCAATCATATCGCCCAGTTTATCCAGTGCCGGAACAACACCCGATGTAGAGAGCGTCACGCGACGTTTAGACAAGCCAAAGCCAAAGTCGTCGAGCATGATTTCCATCGCCGGAACGACATTGTTCAGGTTGAGCAGCGGCTCGCCCATGCCCATCATCACTACGTTAGTGATCGGACGCTGACCGGTGACTTTTGCTGCGCCGACGATTTTCGCCGCACGCCACACCTGGCCGATAATTTCCGACACCCGCAGGTTACGGTTGAAACCTTGCTGGGCAGTGGAACAGAATTTACACTCCAGCGCACAGCCAACCTGCGAGGAGACGCAAAGTGTGGCGCGGTCGTCTTCCGGAATGTACACCGTTTCTACGCGCTGATCGCCCACGGCAATTGCCCATTTAATGGTGCCGTCAGATGAACGCTGTTCTTCAACCACTTCCGGTGCGCGGATCTCCGCCACCTCTTTCAGTTTGCCGCGCAACACTTTGTTGATGTCGGTCATCTCATCAAAGTTGTCGCAGCAATAGTGATACATCCACTTCATCACCTGATCGGCGCGGAAGGGTTTTTCACCTAAATCTTTAAAAAACTCCCGCATCTGCTGACGGTTGAGATCCAGCAGGTTGATTTTTCCATCTTTCGTGGTGACGTTTTCAGGTGTGACTAATTGTTCAGACATATGCTATTCCGGCCTCGTTATTACACGTTATGGCCCCTGGAGGGTTGAAAAAAGAAACGCCCCGGTGAGCTACTGCTCGTCCGGGGGCGCTGCATTGTACAAATTCTGGCGCATGGATGCCACGTTTGCACGCGGCATTTACGAAAATATTAACGTGTGCGCGGACACACTTCGCCTTCACCGAAGAAGAAGGCGATTTCGCGAGCGGCAGATTCGACGGAATCAGAACCGTGGGTACCGTTTTCGGTCAGGCTGTCAGCGTAATCAGCGCGCAGAGTACCGGCCAGTGCGTTTGCCGGATTGGTCGCGCCCAGCAGATCGCGGTGACGCTGAACGGCGTTTTCACCTTCCAGTACGGAAACCACGATCGGGCCAGAGGTCATGAACTCAACCAGACCATCAAAGAACGGTTTTCCATCGTGTTCAGCATAAAAGCCACGAGCCTGTTCAACGGTCAGGTGCAGCATTTTGGTGCCGACAATTTTGAATCCAGCAGCTTCAAAGCGCGCAAAGATATTACCAATAACGTTTTTTGCTACCGCATTCGGTTTGATGATGGAAAAAGTACGTTCAATAGCCATTTTTACCTCTGTAAATTATTCTGTTGTTGTCTGTACCAGCGTACGAGATGGCGCGGATTATAATGAGCTACAGGGCCGTTGACTATTGATGAAGGTAACATTTTTTTAAAATAAACCGAGTTTAAGCAACAAAATCTGACAAAACAGACTACTGCATGGCAAATCTCACCGTCGCGACCTGTCCCATTTCATCCATCACCAGTAACTGATAATCACCTTTTTCACTCAAACGCAACGTAATGTTACGCCCACGTTCAGTTAACGGCGCACCATTAAGAAACCACCATCGTCCACCTGCGCCACCCGTGGTTTGCACAGGCAAAGAAGCATCAGCAGTGCCAGGTAAACGTTTAATAATCGCGCCATCGCGAACGCCTGTCAGCTGCAGCGGGAGCTGGGCATCGTGACCGTACGGCGGGCAACTTGTTGATGCCGATGGCAGGCGTGCGGCGCGGCGCTCCGATGCGGGCAGCCAGGGTTCCAGCGGTAGCGGCCAGACATTTATCATTTCTTGTCGCGCCTGAGGGCAATCAGCGGCAACACGTTTGCCGTTTTCATCCAGCCAGATGGGGAAACGAATGCCATTAATGCCTTCCTGCTCCGGTAGTAATAGCGTTGGCGGCTGGCTCCCGTCCAGCAGCCAGGTTGCCAGGCGGCGGCGACAGTTACCGTCACCTTCCGGCAAAGACTGTCCGCCAGGCCAGCAGATAACGCCACGGCTTACGGAGTCAGGACGCGGGTCTTCCGGCAGATTCGCACTGCGCGACAGTAAGATATTATTGACCTGATTCAACAGCGGTACGGCGCTGGCAAAACCAAACTGACCGACAACGGGCGTGCCGTCCGGCCTGCCGGTCCAGATACCGATCACATAGCGAGCGTTTATCCCTATTGCCCATGCATCGCGATAGCCATAACTGGTTCCTGTTTTCCACGCCAGTGGTACGACGCGTGGCAAGGCACCATCCGGAAGCGGCTGCGCTTCATCTGCCATAATACGGCGGATAATCCACGCAGCCCCCGGCGACATTAACGGTCGCTCAAGTAATGGGTCACCCGGCTGTAAGCGCAACTTACCCGCCTTACCGTGGCGAGCAAACGCGGTATACGTTGCGGCCATATCTTCCAGTTTTGCACCAGCGCCGCCGAGAATGAGCGAAAGATTGGGCGCAGCACCGTTGGGCAAATACAACGGCAATCCAACATTGCGTAATTTTGCCGCAAACCGTTTCGGGCCATAGGCTTCCAGCACCTGCACAGCAGGTAAGTTCAGCGAGCGCACCAGCGCCTCGCTCATGCTGATCGGGCCATGAAAACCGCTGTCAAAGTTACCGGGTCGATAATCACCGGTGCGTCGGGGGACGTCTTGCAACAGCGATGCCGGGTGGATCAAACCTTCATCCAGAGCCAGACCATAAACAAATGGTTTGAGCACCGATCCTGGCGATCGGATCGCATTAACCATATCAACATGACCAAAGCGTGAATCATCGTTGAGATCGACCGATCCTACCCAGCCGCGAACACGCATATCGGTATGATCAACCACGATCATTGCCAGTGAGCTGCGCGCCGGCAATCGTCCTTTCCAGTTTTGCGCCAGTTCTTCCAGACGTCGTTGAAGACCTGCATCCAGCGTAGTAACGATTTTGTCGCTTTTACTTTTACCGAGCATCATGCGCGAAAACAACGGTGCCAGTTGCGGCATTTGTCGGGGGGCCAGCCAGATGGGCTCTTCACTAGATTCTTTTACCTGCTCACGGGACCACACACCTTGCGCAGCCATCCGTTTGAGCACTTTATTACGTGCGGCCTCGGCACGTTCCGGCCAGCGATCCGGGCGCAGTCGGCTGGGCGCTTGCGGTAACACCGCCAACATTGCTGCCTCGGAATAGCTCAAATTTGCAGGCGATTTCCCGAGATAAGCCCAGCTTGCCGCACCGATCCCCTGTAACGTACCGCCAAACGGGGCGCGGTTAAGATACAAGGTCAGAATTTCACGTTTAGACAGGTGCCATTCCAGTTGAAATGCGCGCCAGAGTTGGCGAATTTTACCGCCAAAGGTTTTCGAATGTGGATCAAGCAGGCGAGCTACCTGCATAGTGAGCGTACTGCCGCCGGAGATAACCCGACCAGAAGTAAGATCCTGCCAGGCAGCACGAGCCACCGAGAATGGGTTCACGCCTGGATGCTTCCAGAACCAGCGATCTTCGTAATTGATCAGTGCTTCGAGATAACGCGGAGAAACATCTTCGATGGTTACCGGATAACGCCAGATGCCATCAGCATCGGCAAAGCGCCAGAGCGGCGTCCCATCCTGCGCCACGACGACGCGTGCGGGGTTAACTTCATGTAGCGGCAGAGGCCATAGTTTATCTGCCCCCCACGCCGCCAGAATGATAATAAAGGGCATGACTGCCAGCGTTATCCAGCAGCCACGTTTGGTTAACAGACGAGGCATTTACGGTCTGATAATCAGCAAATCTTCAGTAGCGCCAGTCGCCCGCCATTGGGGAACATACATTGATTCCACCATCGGTTGCGGAACCTGATACGTTCCCGGCGTTACCGCCCGCGCCAGATACACCAGCGTTACCGGCTGATATTCATCAACAGCAACCGCCGCCACAATGCGATCGTCCCGGAACTCAATATGCTTAATGTTCGCTTGTTGCATTTGATTGAGTAGGTTTTGCACTTCGCTGCCACTTTGCTCCAGGCTGGCGCTGCCGTTAGCCAGGTTCTGGTTTTCCAGTTCCAGGCCCGCTGGCAGTAAATCAACGACCAAAGCATCCGGCACGCTGTCACTGGCTTTTACCTGCAACCAGACCAGCACCAGATCGCCGCTACGCAACGAGTCCAGAGACTTACTCTTACCGTCAGTACCAAGAATATGACGCTCAATTTGCAGCACATTGCTCGCTGGTTGTGGTGCGGATTGCGGATAACCGCTGGCATCCACACGCAGCCATAACGGCTGGTCACCACGGTTGGTCACCTGCAAGGTGGCAAGTTGATCGCTATTCAGATTGCTGTTTTGCGCTTTCTCGCC
Source organism: Escherichia sp. E14V7 (assembly GCF_004212225.1). Classification (NCBI taxonomy): domain Bacteria; kingdom Pseudomonadati; phylum Pseudomonadota; class Gammaproteobacteria; order Enterobacterales; family Enterobacteriaceae; genus Escherichia; species Escherichia sp. E14V7. The sequence goes on along the minus strand of NZ_RHJJ01000012.1, from coordinate 77,662 downwards.
TGTCAGCGGCTCAGTTGAGAAAGAGGTTTGCGCCTGCCATTTACCCGGTAAATCCTGAATCGTACGGGCAGCCAGGAACAGCGCGTTACTTTCCTGGGTCGAGAGCCAACGTTCGCCAAATGCCTGCTGCGAAAGCGTGTTCAGCAAAGTGTTCTGCTCATCGGGTAGCAGTTTATTTTCTTCCAGCAAGGAGAGCATTAACGCGTTGTCGCGCAGTGGGCTACCGTAATCACCCAGCCATTTCCGTTCATCGTTACGCGGCGTTTTCAGCGCCAGCGCAATCGCTTCTTCACCACGCGTCGCATCACCCATGGTTTTCAGCGCAACGCCAAGTTGCAGCAGCGGTAAGCCAGAAGCCGCATCTGCACGACGTTCCCAGATTTCGCGTAGCGCACCCAGCGGTGCTTTTTGCTGCCGTGCCAGCACCAGTGCAGCGTAAGACTGAACGGCAAACTTACTGGCTTTAAGATTATCAGCGTACGGAATCGACATCATGCCCGGATCTTGTAAATAGCGCAGCAGACGCTCGTTTCCACGATTAATGGCTTCTGTCGGCACGCTGTAACCCTGTTCACCTGCGCGGACAAGGAAATCCATCACGTAGGCGGTCAGCCAGTACTCTTCATCACCGTTTTTATCCCACAGGGCAAAGCCGCCGTTATCACGTTGCATTTGCAGCAAACGCGAAATGCCAATATCGACTGCCGCACGGCGTTTATCATCGCTGTCGCCTTTTATCCCCAACGCCTGTAGCTGGGCAGCGTTGGTATAAAGTGACGGGAACAGGCCGCTGGTGGTTTGCTCCAGACAGCCGTACGGATACGCTTTTAACTCTTTGATATAACGTGCGATGTTCAGCGGTGGTTTGCCGTTCAACAACAACTGCCCTTCCAGCGTAACAGGAGAGAAGTTTTGCAACCCATCAGCCGGGAGCGCCCATGTCTCACCAGGCTGCAACGCCGTACCGTAATTAACCGTTTGTGCCGGGAATGCCGGACGGACGCCGATTTTCCACTGCTTATGCTGATCGGCAACGGTTTCACCTGGTAACGCTAACCCGCTAATGGTGGCCTGAATTTCACCATCGCCAAACCCCGTCAGAGCACGCACCGGGATAAACAGCGTGGTTCGCACACCTGGCGCTAATTCAATTGGTGCGGGGGAATTACTCACCAGTTCAAGCAAGCCACTGGCGGTCAGAGCAACGTTAAGTTTTTGCGGTTTGTCGGTAAGATTAGTGATGTCCAGCGTCAGACGTGAGGTGTCGCCGCTAGCCATAAAGCGCGGCATGTTCAGTTCCGCTATCACGGGTGCGGCAACAACCACTTTGCTTTCGTTGCTGCCGAAATCATCTGCCGTCCATGCTTGCGCCATGACGCGCAATTCACCGTTAAAATCGCCAATCGGCAATGTAACCGTGCCTTCGCCCTGTTCGTTGAGCGTTACCGGCAGCGCCTGTTGCGCGACAATATTGACGTGATTTACTGGCGGTTTGCCACCGCGTTTCAGTTCATCACCATCGCCACCAAAACGCAGTGCAGCCAGACGCCCCTGACCTTCAATAACCTGACCGTAAATATCGTAAATGTCTGCGCCATAGCGTTTCTGACCAAAGAACGCCTGCCACGGATCTGGCGTGACGTAGTCAGTAATATTCAGCACACCACTATCAACGGCAGACACCAGCACATTCACCTGTTTAGGCTTCTCTCCATTTTTAGTGCTGGCTTTAATTTTCACGGTTAATGGTTGATTGGGACGCATTTTTGCTGGTGTTTCCAGCGCCAGATCGAGGCGACGGTTTTCATCACCAAGCGGCAAATGCAACACACCAACTGCGCGTTTTGGCGTCGCGGAGCGAGATTTATCACCAGGACGCACCACCAGCGTACTTAAATACAGATCATGACGATTCCAGGTTTTATCGACCGGAATCGTCAGATCCAGCCCTTGAGCCGGAACATCAATCTCTTGCCACCACAGCGGCCCTTCACTGGACTCGACCATCGCATAACCTTTACCCGCCGTTGGCGCGGCGATATGCAACTTAATGGTGTCGCCCGGGCGATAACTGGCTTTATCCAGTTTCAGCGTGACACGGTCCGGACGCACTGCGCCGCTACCGTCGCTATTGTCCTGCCAGCTATATCCGGCCCAAAAACGCACGCTACTGACCGCTTCATTCGGCGCTTTGACTTCCAGACGATAAGCGCCCCACTCTACCGGAAAACTGACCTTGCCGGTTTCGTCCGCTTTCAGATCCAGCGTTTGCTCATTTTCGATCAGATCTTTTTGATCGAACTGTGACTTCCAGCCTTCATCTTCCGACCAGTTCCAGTAGTAATCGCGACGTTCGCGAATCAGTCGCACCTGCAAGCCCGACACTGCTTTTTTCACGCCCTGCGCATCGCTATAAACGATATCAAAAACAGCGTTACTGTCTTCATCAACAATGGGCTGTTTTACCATGCTGTCAGTACGATAATCGTAAACTGATTTTGAAGAGAACTGCGGACGGATCCCCGGCAATGCATCGGCTGGCCAGATAGCCTGCTCAGCACGGCGCGTCACGGGGCGACCGCCCGATTCCAGCAAACTCCCCTGGAAAATAACCTGCAATGGGGAATGTACTTCCTTCCATTGGCTTTCAGTGGAAACTTCGCCGCGTCCTTTATCATCCAGCGTCAGCTGGACTTCATCCAGCGAGCGAGAAAGGTTTTCGGCAGCAATATCGCCAAATTCGAAACCAGGCAATGCAGAAACCGCTTCACGCAGCGGCCGCAAGAAAAGCTGTCCCTGCAAGGTATTGCCATTAGCGGGCGCACCGTACAGGTAGTACCCCACCACGGAGAATTTCACTTCGTCTTTTGGTGTTAATGGCGTTTTCTCGCCGGTCAGATTCAGCGCCATGCGCTCCGGCATAAAATCTTCGACGTGGAAATCCCACATCCGATACTGGTTATCCCCAGTGTTGGCTCGGATATGCCACATTCCGGTTGCCGCAGTGCTATCCAGCGGCCAGGTAAAGTGGTAGAGGCCATTTTCCGGCTGGCTAACAACACTACGCAGTACCTGCCCGTCAGGTTTAATCACGTCCAGTTTGATGGGTTGATCCGGCAGAGCTTTACCGTCTGCATCACGCAGTAAGCCGTTGAGGATGACCGTTTCGCCAGGGCGATAAAGATCGCGCGGGCCAAACATAAAGAACTGTTTGCTGTAGCCTGGCGCGCCAGCAATGTTAAATTCCGCTAAGTCCAGTGCCGGTAGTTTTAAATCGAGCAGCGTTGTTTGACCGTCTTTACGCGCCAACAGTAGCGCCGCGTTTTTATCATTTTCCAACTGCACATGGCCCTGTGAATCACTGGTCGCCTGAGTCAGAGTCTGCCCTTTCTCATTTAATAGCGAGACTTCAATTCCTTGCTGGGCCGCGCCGTTTTCCAGGCTTTGAGTAAAGATATCCAGACGATTGTGATAACGGTGGGCCGATACGCCGATATCACTTAACGTAAATAGCGTGGCTGGATTACTGTAATCGTAATGTCCGGCCTGATTCATTACAGCCAGATACACGCCCGCCTGCTGAAGCGGCTTGATATCGCCCAGCGGCAGCAATAATTTTTCGCGGGTGTTACGCGCAGGATTGAGATCAAACCGCCCGGTATAGACCAGGTCCGCCATCTCCAACAGTTTATCTGATTGCCAGTTCGCCAGCGTGTTACGGTATTCCCACTGGCTAATGAAAGCTGGCAGCGATTCCGGCTTAACACGGAAGAAGTTAACATCGACATTGTTAACGTTGAGCGCCATTACCGGCAGTCCTTCCACGACTTTTCCGGGTAGCAGCGAACCACGGCTGGCAAAGCCGACGCTGGGTTGGATATCGCGGGTGGTGATGGTTTTTTCGTAATCTTTACTGAAGGTTGCGTTATTGAGTGCCTTAACTTCCTTGCCAATAGTGACGATCAAATCACGTTTCGGTTCGAGGTGGCGTAAACGCAGTTCTTTGAGATTATCTGACAACTCCCAGGCGCCATCCACTTTGCCGCTCTTTTTATCGACGACATGAATAACACGCGAGAAGTCCTGATCCGGGTCGAGGGGGACAGAGAAAGTCAGTACCAGCGTGGCTGCGCCATCGAGCTGTACCTCAGAGAGATCCAGCAATGTCAGTGCCTTACCCGCACTCTGTTGTGCCAGTTTTTGTCGCGCCGGCGAGGAGAGTTTCGCAGAAGTCGCATTTGTCGAAGATGACTCTTTAGCAACTTCAGAAGACGTATCTTTTTTCACTACAGTTGGCGCGTTATCGTTGTTGTCGCACCCTGCCAGCGCCAGCATCAACATACAGGCGGCTAAGCGTAACTTTTTCATCTCTCATCCCTGCCACAATGGCCCGTTAGCAACGTCGAATGATTATTATGCGTGAGAAATGACGTTATGTAATTCACTATCACATCTACAAAATCCGAATTTTAGTGAGAAATGTGGCTCAGGCAGCCAAATCAGCCTCTTTTGCTTGTTGCTTTTCGGCAAACATCCGACAATTTAACTTAACCCCGGCAAAAATGGAGATGCCTATGTCCACGACATGGTTTGTAGGAGCCGACTGGCTCGCCGAACATATTGATGACCCGGAAATTCAGATTATTGATGCTCGTATGGCGCCGCCCGGGCAGGAAGAGCGTAACGTTGCTCAGGAGTATCTGAACGGTCATATCCCCGGTGCAGTTTTTTTCGATATCGAAGCTCTTTCTGATCATACATCCCCCCTTCCGCACATGCTGCCTCGCCCGGAAACGTTCGCCGTCGCGATGCGTGAACTGGGCGTTAATCATGACAAGCATCTGATTGTCTATGATGAAGGAAACCTATTTTCTGCGCCGCGCGCGTGGTGGATGCTGCGCACTTTTGGTGTGGAGAAAGTGTCAATCCTTGGCGGTGGCTTAGCGGGCTGGCAACGTGATGATCTGCTGTTAGAAGAAGGTGCAGTGGAACTGCCGGAAGGAGAGTTTAACGTCGCGTTTACCCCGGAAGCCGTGGTGAAAGTGACCGATGTGTTATTGGCAAGTCATGAAAAAACGGCACAAATTATCGATGCCCGCCCGGCTGCGCGTTTTAACGCGGAAGTTGATGAACCTCGCGCAGGTTTACGTCGCGGACATATTCCCGGCGCGCTGAATGTTCCGTGGACAGAACTGGTGCGCGAAGGCGAACTGAAAACGACCGATGAACTGGATGCGATATTTTTTGGTCGCGGCGTCAGCTATGACAAACCAATTATTGTCAGCTGCGGCTCTGGTGTAACGGCAGCCGTGGTTTTGTTGGCACTCGCAACGCTGGATGTGCCAAATGTGAAATTATACGACGGGGCGTGGAGTGAATGGGGCGCACGGGCAGATTTACCGGTTGAGCCAATGAAATAAGCTTTTTACAGGCAATAAAAAACCGCCGACTTTGGCGGTTTTTTATTGCTGGTCTGGTTCGCGGCCTTTCCAGCAGGTTGACTTGTGTTGCATGAACAACGCAGGTGCTTCACAGCAGAGCAATACTCGCCAGTAACTCTCTTTTTGTCAAGCCAAAGAGAGTAATTTTTGTTCAGCCAGTGTATTATCCACTATGGCCCTTTCCGCCGTCTCGCAAACGGGCGCTGGCTTAAGGAAAGGATGTTCCATGGCCGTAAATGCAGGTGTTTCACAGCGCTTGCTATCGCGGCAATATCGCCAGTGGTGCTGTCGTGATGCGGTCTTCGTATGGACCGCACAATGAAGATACGGTGCTTCTGTATCGTACTTATTGTTTCTGGTGCGCTGTTTTCCGAAGTAAATAATAACCGGAGTCTCTCCGGTAACAATTTACTGGTGGTTAACAACCTTCAGAGCAGCAAGTAAGCCCGAATGCCGCCCTTTGGGCGGCATATTTTATATTATCCGATTCTGTTTAAAGTCACGCAAAAAACCACCCCAGCGACGTTCATAGAATGGCGCAATATGTTCGGTAATAAAGTGGCTAATTCCTTTTTCCCCTTTTTTTACCTGGCAAATATCTATCGGTTCATCGCCAGGTAATGTATCGGTTGCTACACTTCCCGCCGCCTGAATAATTTCTTCGATATCGCCATCGGCTTCAATGCCAATAAGTAAATTAGGCTGTGCCTCTTCGCTCTCTTTAATTGAACAAATAAAAGCACGCTTCACTGGCTTAATGGTTTTAAATAAGGTGGTGAGTGAATCAATCATTTGTACTGGTGGCTCTGCGACTTCCGATAATATCAGCGATTCGCCACCTTCCAGTACTTCCTGACTGCTCAGCGGATTCCCTTCTTCACCAATCAGCAAACTGATTTCACGCGGCATAAATTCTTTACCGGTTGGCAGTTTGGCATTAAGGAAGAGCGTTTCGCCAAGGGTCATCTCAAACAATGTGCGAACGGGCATTACGACAAATGCCTGTTCGTCTTCAACCGCCTGTTGAAGTGCTTCTAACGAGGTGAAAAAAGGAATGACGCTGGTGCCGTCTTCTTTTTCCCAGTGCTGTAAATCAAGCGCGCTATCTTCAACCACAGCCTCGCCCTGCGCCGCCGTACCAGGTACCCAGACGGTGGATTCCAGTAGAGTACGGAAAAAGGCCGGGCGGTGCGCCGGTTCGGTTGCTGCTTTTTCCAGCAGGTCTTCAAGTTCGTTTTTTGTTTCGGACATAAGAACCACAATTCATTCAACGTTCGGGGCACAAGTGCCTGATGCGCTACGCTTATCAGGCCTACAAGGGATTCGCAATTTGTTGAATTTGCACAATTTGTAGGCCGAATAAAGCGCTTACGCCGTTAACAGATTAGCAATCGTGCGCACACCCAGCCCGGTCGCGCCCGCAGACCACTGTTCAACCGGCGCTTTACGGTAAGTCGCCGAGCAGTCGATATGCAGCCAGCCTTGCTGATAGTTCTCAACAAAATGCGACAGGAAGCCCGCCGCCGTACTTGCACCTGCCGGATAAGCAGCACTGCCCGTGTTGTTCAGTTCGGCAAAGTTAGACGGCAGCTGGTTGCGGTGGAACTCCGCCAGCGGCAGACGCCAGAACGGTTCGTTCTCCTGCGCGGCACTCGCCAGTAAGCGACCGGCCAGCGCATCGTCAAAACTGAACAGCGCGTGATAATCATTACCCAGCGCGGTTTTCGCCGCCCCGGTGAGGGTCGCCGCATCAATGATCAGTTCCGGTTTCTGCGCACTGGCATCAATCAGGCCATCGGCCAGCACCAGACGCCCTTCGGCATCAGTGTTCATCACTTCGACTTTTTTACCGTTGCGATAGGTGATGATATCGCCCAGCTTGAACGCATTGCCGCTGATCAGGTTATCCGCACAGCAGAGGAACAGCTTCACGCGCTTGTTCAATCCGCGAGTAATGGCAAATGCCAGCGCCCCGGTAACCGTTGCCGCACCGCCCATGTCCGACTTCATCGAGTCCATAAACGCGGTCTGTTTGATGCTGTAGCCGCCGGAATCAAAGGTGATGCCTTTACCAACCAGGCACGCGTACACCGGCGCTTCTTTATCGCCAGTCGGGTTGTAATCCAGCGCCAGCAATACCGGAGAACGTTCTGAACCGCGTCCGACGGTGTGCAGCCCCATATAACCTTGCTCACGCAGATCTTCGCCTTTGGTGATCCGATAAGTCACACGATCGCCTGCGACGTTGCTGATCAGATCAACAGCACGCTGTGCCAGTTGCGATGGCCCCAGCTCTTCCGCCGGTGCGTTGATGGTGTCACGCACCCAGTCGATGATCATCAGGCGGTTATCCAGTTCCTGACGCTGGGCATCGTCCAGATCCGGCCACTCCACTTTACGCGTGCCTTTCGGGGCTTTGTAACCTTGCCAGAATGCCCAGCAGCGATCCGCATCCCAGCCTTCACCGCTTAGCTGAACATGTTTGATGCCCAGACCGTCAATCTTGCGCGCCGCACGCTGGATCAGCCCCAGATCGTCCGCTCCATTCAAATGCAGGGTAATGCCATCATTATTAATGCTGTAAGTCGCTTTTTCTCCCCAGCGCGCGTCGGCAGGTTGGGTAGAGAGGGTAATTTTCATCGCTTCTGTCATTTTAGTTATCCTTATTCGTTTAACAGCAAAACGGGCTACCCCAGGCAGCCCGTTTATTCATTCGGCTTCGTCCAGCCAGACTAACAAAATCGCTTCGAGGATTTTCTCGTTGGATGCCTGCGGATCGTCGTCGAAATCTTCCAGATCGCAAATCCACTGATGCATATCGGTGAATCGAACCGTTTTCGGATCAAGATCGGGATACGCATCGTACAGTGCTTCGCCAATTTCGCGGCTATCGGTCCACTTAAGTCCCATACTAACCTCTGTTAATGCTCACGCGCATGGTTGATAGTGTAACGCGGGATTTCGACCACTAAATCTTCGTCGGTGACGCGCGCCTGGCAGCTTAAACGGCTTTCCGGCTCCAGCCCCCAGGCTTTGTCCAGCATGTCGTCTTCCTGCTCTGAGCTTTCCGGCAGTGAGTCAAAACCTTCACGAACGATGCAGTGGCAGGTGGTGCAAGCACAGGATTTTTCACAGGCGTGTTCAATCTCGATACCGTTACGCAGAGCTGCGTCGAGAATGGTTTCACCGCTATTAGCTTCCAGAACAGCGCCATCAGGACAGAGATCCTGATGAGGCAAAATAACAATCTTTGGCATATTAAACCTCGTCCACGGAATGGCCTTTCAGCGCACGACGAACCGACAGGTCCATGCGGCGAGCGGCGAAATCCTGGGTTTGTTTGTCTACGTTTTTAATCGCTTGTTCGATGGCGTCAACATTATCGCCCTGCGCCACTTCACTCAGGTGAGCGGCAGCATCGTCAATAACCTGACGCTCTGCGGCGCTTAACAGCGCGGCATCAGCAGCCAGCGCGCCGTGCAGACTTTCCAGCACACGCGCCGCTTCTACTTTTTGTTCTGCCAGCATACGGGCTTTTACGTCCTGCTCGGCATAGCTCATTGAGTCTTTGATCATCGAAGCGATTTCGCTATCAGTCAGACCGTAAGAAGGTTTGACCTGAATAGATGCCTCAACGCCGGTGGATTTCTCCATCGCCGTCACGCTCAAAAGACCGTCGGCATCGACCTGGAACGTCACGCGAATATGCGCACCGCCAGCCGGTAGCGCCGGAATACCACGCAGCGCAAAACGCGCCAGCGAGCGGCAGTCCTGCACCAGTTCGCGCTCACCCTGCATTACATGGATAGACATCGCCGTCTGACCATCTTTAAAGGTGGTGAAATCCTGGGCGCGGGCCACCGGAATCGTGGTATTACGCGGGATCACTTTCTCCACCAGGCCGCCCATGGTTTCGAGGCCCAGCGACAGCGGGATCACATCCAGTAACAGCATTTCGCTGTCCGGTTTGTTACCCACCAAAATATCCGCCTGAATCGCCGCGCCAATAGCGACGACTTTATCCGGGTCGATGGAAGTCAGCGGTGGACGACCGAAAAACTCGCCCACTCGTTCACGCACCAGCGGCACGCGAGTAGAACCGCCAACCATCACCACTTCCAGCACTTCATCAGCTTCTACACCCGCGTCTTTCAGCGCGCGACGACAAGCCAGTAAGGTTCGTTTTACCAGTGGCGCGATCAGTTCATTGAATTGTTCACGGCTGATTTCGCCCTGCCAGCCCGCAACGTTAACGGTCACGGAGTCCGCATCGCTCAGCGCGATTTTGGCCGCAATGGCGGCATCCAGCAGTTCACGCTGAACGCGGTTATCGCTACGATCAGGAATGCCCGCCTGCTCGCGAATGTAATCCGCCAGCAGATGGTCGAAATCATCGCCACCGAGCGCGGAATCACCGCCGGTCGCCAGCACTTCAAACACACCGCGACTTAAGCGCAGAATGGAAATATCAAACGTCCCGCCGCCGAGGTCATAAACAGCGATCACGCCTTCCTGGCCGGAATCCAGCCCGTAGGCGATAGCCGCAGCGGTCGGTTCGTTAAGTAAGCGCAGAACATGCAACCCCGCCAGACGTGCCGCGTCTTTGGTGCCCTGACGCTGGGCATCGTCAAAGTACGCCGGAACGGTGATAACGACACCATCCAGCTCGCCTGCCAGGGCTTCAGTTGCCCGCGCCGCCAGTGCTTTGAGGATGTCCGCAGAAACGCGCACCGGGTTCAGCAGCCCCGCCGCCGTTTCAATCATCGGCAGGCCGTTTTCGCTGGCCTGGAATTGATAAGGCAGATGCGGATAGCGTTGCTGGATATCAGCCAGCGAGCGCCCCATCAGGCGTTTAACAGAACTAATGGTGTTGGCGGTATCGAGCGCTGCATTAGTACGCGCGTCATAACCCACCGAATGCCCTTGCTGTTGATAGTGAACAACAGACGGCAGCAGGTGACGGCCTTCATGGTCGGCTAACGTTTCGGCCTGACCGCTGCGCACTGTCGCCACCAGCGAGTTGGTTGTGCCCAGGTCAATACCGGCCGCCAGACGACGCTGATGCGGCGCAGCACTCAAACCAGGTTCACTAATTTGTAATAAGGCCATGTTTAGCTTCCAGAAATTAAAAATCGAGCAGTTTTTCTTCGAGTTGTTCGGCACTGCTTCGCAGTTTATCGAGAAAACGCAGCTTACGCACGGTATCCGCCGCCGCGTCCCACGTCTCGTTGTCTAACTGTTCAACCATCAACTGATGGCGGGTATCAAACATCTTTTTCACACGTTTGATAAAGCTTTCCAGCCGCGCTTCATCTTTCGCCTGTTCGATCTCGTCCAGTTCTTCGCGCAGCTCCAGCTGTTCCATCAGGAACGCGGTGTCGCGCACAGTATGCTGCTCGCTGGCGAGATCAAAACCGTGCAAAGAAAGCAAATATTCCGCGCGCATTAACGGATGACGCAGCGTTTGCCAGGCCTGGTTAATGGTTGCAGATTGCTGTACGGCGGCGAGTTGTTCCGCCTGGCTTCCGCTGGCGAATTTATCAGGATGATACTGACGTTGTAGATCCTGAAAACGCAGGCTCAGTGCCTGGGTATCGAGTTGATAACGGGCAGGCAAGCCAAAGAGGGTGAAGTAATCCATAACATTCTCAGGGCTGCGATCCGCCGCGATAACGGCGAATCAGGTAAAACAAACCCCACGCGCAGGCGACCACGGTGGGGTTATCGGTATGCGCATTAGACGTGGAAGCTTTCGCCGCAACCACACTCATCTTTAACGTTCGGGTTGGTGAATTTAAACCCTTCGTTCAGGCCTTCTTTTACGAAGTCCAGCTGCGTACCGTCCAGAAATTGCAGGCTTTTGCCATCGACCACGACTTTCACGCCTTTGTCTTCAAACACGATGTCTTCCGGCGTCGGTTCGTCAACAAATTCCAGTACATAAGCCATACCTGAACATCCGGAGGTTCTCACACCCAGACGCAGGCCAAACCCTTTGCCGCGGTTAGCCAGAAAGGTATTTACTCGCGCTGCTGCACTGTCGCTCAGTGTAATCGACATAACCAAACCTCAACTCTTATTTTGCTTCACGTTTGCTTTTATAGTCCGCAATGGCGGCTTTGATCGCGTCTTCTGCCAGAATAGAACAGTGAATTTTCACCGGCGGCAGTTCAAGTTCTTCAGCAATATCGGTGTTTTTGATCGCCTGCGCTTCGTCGAGAGACTTCCCTTTCACCCATTCGGTGACCAGGGAGCTGGAAGCGATAGCAGAACCGCAGCCGTAAGTTTTAAAACGCGCGTCTTCAATGATACCTTCATCGTTGACTTTAATCTGCAACTTCATCACGTCGCCACAGGCCGGTGCACCCACCATGCCGCTGCCCACGTTCTCGTCGTTGTTGTCAAAGGAACCCACGTTACGCGGATTCTCGTAATGGTCGATAACTTTTTCGCTGTAAGCCATTATAAATTCTCCTGATTCCGATACCGATTAATGATGAGCCCATTCGATGCTGTTCAGATCCACGCCCTGCTTGTACATTTCCCACAGCGGAGAAAGGTCACGCAGACGACCGATGGATTTACGAACTAACTCGATGGTGTAGTCGATCTCTTCTTCAGTAGTAAAACGACCTAAAGAGAAACGGATAGAGCTATGTGCCAGCTCGTCGTTCAGCCCCAGCGCGCGCAGCACGTAGGACGGTTCGAGGCTTGCTGACGTACAGGCGGAGCCGGAAGAAACCGCGAGGTCTTTCAGCGCCATAATCAGCGACTCACCTTCAACGTAGTTGAAGCTGACGTTGAGAATGTTCGGCGCACCGTGTTCCAGGTCACCGTTCAGGTAAACTTCTTCGATATCTTTGATGCCGTTCCACAGACGGTTACGCAGGCCGCGCAGACGTTCCATCTCGGTCGCCATCTCTTCTTTTGCGATGCGATAGGCTTCGCCCATACCGACGATCTGGTGAACAGGCAGAGTGCCGGAACGCATACCGCGCTCGTGACCGCCGCCGTGCATTTGCGCTTCGATGCGTACGCGCGGTTTACGACGCACATACAGCGCACCGATACCTTTCGGGCCATAAATCTTGTGGCCGGAGAAAGACATCAGGTCAACTTTCAACTGGCTCAGGTCGATAGGCAGTTTGCCCACGCTCTGGGTTGCATCAACGTGATAGATAATGCCACGAGCACGGCACATTTCGCCGATAGCCGCGATATCCTGCACCACGCCGATTTCGTTATTCACGTGCATGATAGAAACGAGGATGGTGTCGTCACGCATCGCCGCTTCGAGTTCTTTCAGGTCGATAATACCGTTACGCTGCGGTGCCAGGTAGGTGACTTCGAAACCTTCGCGCTCCAGCTGACGGCAGGTATCCAGTACCGCTTTGTGTTCGGTTTTGCTGGTGATGATGTGCTTGCCTTTTTTCTGATAAAAGTTGGCTGCACCTTTGATCGCCAGGTTGTCAGATTCGGTTGCACCAGAGGTAAAGACGATTTCACGCGGGTCAGCGCCGACCAGATCGGCAATCTGATTACGGGCGATATCTACCGCTTCTTCAGCCTGCCAGCCGAAACGGTGAGAACGGGAGGCCGGGTTACCAAAGGTTCCGTCCATCGTCATAAACTGCATCATTTTCTCGGCAACACGCGGGTCCACCGGCGTGGTTGCGGAGTAGTCGAGATAAATCGGTAATTTCATTGCTCTATAAACTCCGTACATCACTCAATGCAAGGAACCAGGCTACCGGCTGGATGTACGACCGTGTTTACGGAGCGCGATACGCCCCGGCCTGATTCTGAATACTTTTTATCTTTTATGCGCGCAACTTAACATCAATTGCATCGTTACGATTGCTGCGTGGCGCGTCGTGAGTATGCTGACGACCAGACACATCCAGCACTTCCTGGTTATTAACCAGTTCGCCTAAAGTAATGTTGTTGAGAAAACCGGTGAGACGGTCGCTCAAATCACGCCACAGCGCGTGGGTCAGGCATTTATCCCCGCCCTGGCAGCCGCCTTTACCCTGACAACGGGTGGCATCTACAGATTCGTCAACGGCGCTAATCACTTCGCCAACGGCGATGCTGCTGGCATCTTTGCCTAACAGATAACCACCGCCTGGTCCGCGTACGCTGGAAACCAGACCATTTTTACGCAGACGGGAAAACAGTTGTTCCAGATAAGAAAGGGAAATTCCCTGTCGTTCGGAAATATCAGCCAACGGTACCGGGCCTGCTTCGGAGTTGAGCGCAACGTCAAGCATTGCGGTCACGGCATAGCGCCCTTTAGATGTCAGTCTCATGTCTTACTTCACCTCAAACTCGCCCCTGCCCGGGGTTTTTATTGTAAAAGTGGGGGTATTGCATAGCAGGGTCAAGTCTGACATTCCCGAGTAATTTGGTCAACTATTTACTTGACTGATTTAGTCAGGTATTTAACCTTCAGTGCCATTTTTTATCGTGGCGTTTGTACCTGTTGTCGGATGCGGCGTGAACGCCTTATCCGACCCACGATTACGTGCACTTCCAGGCCTGATAAGACGCGTTAAGCGTCGCATCAGGCAATCACTGTTATTCGGCCTTGTTACCTTTATTCTGCTGCTCTATAGAAGCCAGAATCCCGCGCAGGATATTCAATTCCTGGCTTTCCGGGCGCGCACGGGTAAACAGACGACGCAGTTTATTCATCACCTGCCCCGGATGGTTTTCACGGATAAAACCGGTTGCCAGCAACGTTTGTTCGAGATGGCCATAAAAACGCTCCAGATCATCGACCAGCGGATACGGCGTCTCTTCATGCTCAACCTGCTCGCCGTTTTCCTGAGTCGCCAGCCAGGCCATGCGCACTTCATAGGCAATAACCTGAACCGCCATCGCCAGGTTCAGTGAGCTGTATTCCGGGTTAGCGGCAATCGCGACATGATAATGGCACTTCTGCAACTCTTCATTGGTCAGGCCGACACGTTCGCGACCAAAGACCAGCGCCACCGGCGTATTTGCCGCTTCAGCGACGCTTTTCAGACCGCATTCGCGCGGGTCGAGCATCGGCCACGGCAACGTGCGCGAACGTGCACTGGTGCCAACCACCAGGCTACAACCGGCTAATGCTTCGTCGAGCGTATCGACGATGTGAGCATTACCAATCACATCGCTGGCGCCTGCCGCCAGGGCAATCGCCTGGGAGTCGGGTTTCACCAGTGGATTAACCAGCCACAGATTGGTTAATCCCATTGTTTTCATGGCACGGGCAACAGAACCCATATTGCCGGTGTGTGACGTCTCCACCAGCACAATTCGAATATTTTGCAGCATTGTCTTTCTTCGTCTAAAGATTATTCGCGCATCTTAACATAAAACGAAGACAGATGCCGATCTCGCTGCTATACTCTGCGCCGTTTTCCCGTTCTTTAACATCCAGTGAGAGAGACCGATGCATCCGATGCTGAACATCGCCGTGCGCGCAGCGCGCAAGGCGGGTAATTTAATTGCCAAAAACTATGAAACCCCGGACGCTGTAGAAGCGAGCCAGAAAGGCAGTAACGATTTCGTGACCAACGTAGATAAAGCTGCCGAAGCGGTGATTATCGACACGATTCGTAAATCTTACCCACAGCACACCATCATCACCGAAGAAAGCGGTGAACTTGAAGGTACTGATCAGGATGTTCAATGGGTTATCGATCCACTGGATGGCACTACCAACTTTATCAAACGTCTGCCGCACTTCGCGGTATCTATCGCCGTTCGTATCAAAGGCCGCACCGAAGTTGCTGTGGTTTACGATCCTATGCGTAACGAACTGTTCACCGCCACTCGCGGTCAGGGCGCACAGCTGAACGGCTACCGTCTGCGCGGCAGCACCGCTCGCGATCTCGACGGTACTATTCTGGCGACCGGCTTCCCGTTCAAAGCAAAACAGTACGCCACCACCTACATCAACATCGTCGGCAAACTGTTCAACGAATGTGCAGACTTCCGTCGTACCGGTTCTGCGGCGCTGGATCTGGCTTACGTTGCTGCGGGCCGTGTTGACGGTTTCTTTGAAATCGGTCTGCGCCCGTGGGATTTCGCGGCAGGCGAGCTGCTGGTTCGTGAAGCGGGCGGCATCGTCAGCGACTTCACCGGTGGTCATAACTATATGCTGACCGGTAACATCGTTGCTGGTAACCCGCGCGTTGTTAAAGCCATGCTGGCGAACATGCGTGACGAGTTAAGCGACGCTCTGAAGCGTTAATGACTCAGGCGGGTGATATCACTCACCCGCCCTCGCCTTTCAGGCGTTATTCCGAAATACTTCCTCACCGCTTTACTTTCTTTCGTCACTCTCCCACCATCTTTCCCCGATTAATGGATGATAAAGAAGTCGCAAGGAAAGGTTATGGCGCTGCCAGTGAACAAACGCGTTCTCAAAATTCTGTTTATTCTCTTTGTTGTTGCCTTCTGCGTTTATTTAGTGCCGCGCGTTGCCATCAACTTCTTCTATTATCCTGACGATAAAATTTACGGTCCCGACCCCTGGTCGGCGGAATCCGTCGAATTTACGGCTAAGGACGGTACTCGTCTGCAAGGCTGGTTTATTCCTTCTTCGACGGGCCCCGCTGACAACGCCATCGCAACCATCATTCATGCTCACGGTAATGCCGGAAATATGTCCGCCCACTGGCCGCTGGTCAGTTGGTTACCAGAACGCAATTTCAATGTTTTTATGTTTGATTATCGCGGATTTGGTAAATCTAAAGGCACGCCATCACAAGCCGGATTACTGGACGATACGCAAAGTGCCATCAACGTGGTGCGCCATCGTAGCGATGTAAACCCCAAGCGGCTGGTGCTGTTCGGGCAGAGTATTGGCGGGGCGAATATTCTGGATGTTATTGGTCAGGGTGATCGTGAAGGCATACGTGCGGTGATCCTCGACTCCACATTTGCCTCTTATTCGACTATCGCCAACCAGATGATACCCGGCAGCGGCTACTTACTTGATGAGAGTTACAGCGGCGAAAATTACATCGCCAGCGTCAGCCCGATCCCGCTTTTACTGATTCACGGCAAAGCTGATCATGTTATTCCATGGCAGCATAGCGAGAAATTATTTGCCCTGGCGAAAGAGCCAAAACGCCTGATTTTGATCCCCGATGGCGAACATCTTGATGCCTTTTCCGATCGTCATGGAGACGTTTATCGCGAGCAGATGGTGGACTTTATCCTTAGCGCATTGAATCCACAGAATTAACCTTATGGTCGAAACCAGATAAAACAGCAAGAAATCACCTTATGGGATGGCATTAAACTGCCAAAAAGTGTTTATATCGATAAAAATTCTGTGATGTTTGTCATCATTTCTGATTAATAGCATTCCATTCACCGTATCCCTAAGCAAACTTTAGCTATTCTTATAAATTATGCTTATGGGAGATCTACAGATGATACCTACACTTGCCCCACCATCTGTACTTTCAGCTCCCCAGCGCCGTTGCCAGGTATTGCTGACGCTGTTCCAGCCGGGGTTGAGCGCCACCACGGCAACTTTCAGCGAGATTAATGGTGTGGATGATGAAATGGTGGGTCGCGATATCAGCGAAACAGGACGGGAGATCCAGCGCTATCATCAACTCACCATTACAACTGGATATGACGGGAGCTACCGGATTGAAGGTACAATACTTAATCAACGCTTATGTTTATTTCATTGGCTACGACGCGCTTTTCGCCTTTGTCCGTCATTTATCAGCAGCCATTTTACGCCCGCGTTAAAGGGAGAGCTAAAGCGTCGGGGGATTGCTCGTAATTTTTATGACGACACCAATCTACTGGCGTTAGTTAATCTCTGCTCGCGAAGGCTGCAAAAACGCTTTGACGCGCGTGATGTTCATTTCCTGTGTTTGTATCTGCAATATTGCTTATTGCAACACCATGCCGGAATCTCGCCCCTGTTTAACCCGCTGCAACGTCACTGGTTGGAATCTTGCATTGAATTTCAGGTTGCACAGGAAATTGGCCGCCACTGGCAACGGCGGGCGCGTCAACCTGTCCCCACTGATGAGCCACTATTTATGGCATTGCTTTTTTCCCTGTTGCGGGTTCCCGATCCACTGCGAGACACCCATCAGCATGGCAAACAGTTGCGCCTGTCAATTAACCGTCTGGTACAGCATTTTCGGCAGTTGAGTAACGTCCATTTCTATGATGAACAGGGGTTGTGCTATCAGCTTTATACTCACCTCGCCCAGGCGTTAAACCGCTGTTTGTTTTCTATCGGCATTGATAACACTTTACCGGAAGAGTTCCGTCGACTTTATCCACGGCTCGTCCACACCACCCGCGAAGCGCTGGTCGGGTTTGAAAATGAGTACAACGTCAGTCTTTCCGATGAAGAAAGTTGTCTGGTGGCAGTGATTTTCGGTGCATGGCTGATGCAGGCAAATGAAATTCACGAAAAGCAGATTATTTTGCTGACGGGCAATGACAGCGAACGAGAAGCGAATATTGAGCTGCAATTGCGTGAGCTAACGATACTGCCGCTCAATATTAAGCACATGTCTGTGAAGACATTTTTGCAGATTGGCGCGCCGCGCAACACCGCGCTTATTATTGCGCCTTATACCATGCCACTACCGCTTTTTTCACCACCGCTTATTTATACGGATCTGACCCTGACGGCACATCAACAGGAACAGATCCGCAAAATACTTGAATCAGCATGAGGGAACGACTTTCGGGCGCAAAAACACTGCCGGAAACGCCACCAATGCCATCACCCAGAACACGCCATGCCCCAGATATTGATACAGGAAACCGGCGAAGACGGTCATGATGGCGATACTGCCGCCCATCGCGACGGCAGAATAAACTGCCTGCAAGCGGATAACCTCACTTCCCTGACGAGCGGCAATGTAGCGCATAGCGGCCAGATGGCACACCGTAAAGGTGCCGCAATGCAGAACTTGCACTATAATCAACCACGGCAACTCAGTGGTTGCCCCCATAATGCCCCAACGTACTACCCCGCATACCGCCGAGATCAGCAACATGTCACGGGCGCTACAACGGCGGAAAAGCTTATTACTCAGCGCAAAGATAATGACTTCCGCCACCACGCCCAGCGACCATAAATAGCCCACCGCCGAGGCCGAGTAGCCAGCTGCCTGCCAGTAAATGGCGCTAAAACCGTAATAGGCCGCATGCGCCCCCTGCAATAAACAAACGCAGGCCAGAAAACGCCAGTTCTGGCGGACCAGCGCCAGCCACGCTGGCCACCCCGTGCTCTCCTGCTGACGGCTTGCCCCTTGTGGCTGAATCGTCGGACGGATAAGAAAGCCGAGCAGCATGGATGCCACGCCCAACGTCAACAGCGCGAGGATCACCCGATAATCAAACATAGTGACCAGTTTGCCCGTCAGCGCCGAGCCAATGACAAACGCCACCGAGCCCCAAAGTCGCACTTTGCCATAATCAAGCGGGAACTGCTTTTGCCACGTATTCGCCAGTGCATCGGTCAACGGTACCAGCGGTGAGAAAAAGAGGTTAAAACCAACCATCACCACCATCAACCACGCCACGTGCGCACCCGCCCAGAAGGCGATGGCAAAGAGTAGCGTCAGCAACGCCAGCACACGCAGCGCAGAAATCAGGCGAGAAGGATCGCTGACGCGAGGCGCGATTATCAAACTACCGAGAAAACGGGCAACCAGCCCGGCCCCTAACAACAGGCCGATGGTTTCTGGCGTTAAGCCAATTCCCTTAAGCCAGACGCTCCAGAAAGGTAGAAAAATACCGTAGCTAAAAAAGTATGTGAAATAACCGAGCGCCAACCAGCGCGTGGATTGCAAAACCATGAGTCCCTCCCGTCAGGAGGCGTTAGTCTGGAGTTAATCGAATGTTGGTGCAAGTTGAAAAATAAGAATATTCGAGTCCGCTTCCCGCCGATTGTCATGCATATCAGGAAATGACAAAAAGATGCGACCTGCGACGTATCTTGCAAAAATAATGCGTAATTATGCCGTTACGCTTGCCAAACGTTCCTGCACAATGGCGATGAAATCACGTAACGCCGGTTTCATCCCCCCTTTCTTCCACGCCATCAGTAAAGCAATGGAAGGCACATTTCCGGCAATTGGCCGAAAAACAACCTGCCCGGTATTAAAATTATTCATATAACCGGGTATCAAAGTGACGCCCAACCCCATCCCCACCAGATTCATGGTCACCAGAATATTAGTTGCCACCTGCACAATATTTGGCTGGCTGTTTTCTTGCGCAAACCAGGTTTTAACAATCGGTGCAAGCGAGCCGGAATACGCCGGATCGGTACTGACGAAATTAACGCCATTAAGCTGCGCGGCGGTGATCTCTTTTTCTTGTGCTAAAGGATGATCAACCGGCAACACCACCACTAATGGTTCGTCAAAAAGTTCCAGATAATCAATCTCCGGGCTATAAACAGGATGGCGCATTAAGCCGACGTCCAGTTCACCACGGCGAATTTTTTCTTCCTGTTCCGTGGTAATTAAACTCACCAGCTCAATCAAGGTTTCTGGCTGCTTCAGTCGGAACATGGGCAATACTTTTGGCAGTAAATTCACTTCCGCCGATGGCACAAAACCGATAGTCAAATGCTTATCTTCCTGAACAATTTTCCGCGCCCGTTGTTTGGCATTTTCCGCTTGTTCGAGAATCGCCTGCGCGTCCTGGAGAAAACATTCTCCCGCCGCCGTCAACGCGACTTTGCGCTTATCCCTCACCAGTAACGGAACACCGACACAGTTTTCGAGATCGCGGATCTGGCTGCTTAACGAAGGTTGTGATGTATGCAGTTTTTCCGCCGCACGAGTGAAGTTCAGCGCCTGAGCTACTGCGACGAAATAGCGTAAATGCCGTAGTTCCATCACCTTCCCCTTGTTATCGAAAAAACGTCTCAGTTGGTAGAAATTAACTATTTCACATATCAGCAACCAACCAGCAACATCCTTATGGCACAAAAATAGAAGGTCAATACATCTTATCTTTCAGGATTAAAAAATATGACCACACCCTCAGATTTGAACATTTACCAACTGATTGACACCCAAAACGGTCGGGTCACTCCGCGTATTTATACCGACCCGGACATTTACCAACTGGAGCTTGAGCGCATTTTCGGTCGTTGCTGGCTATTTCTCGCCCACGAAAGCCAGATCCCAAAACCTGGTGATTTCTTTAACACCTACATGGGAGAAGATGCGGTTGTCGTGGTGCGCCAGAAAGACGGCAGCATCAAGGCGTTTCTCAACCAATGCCGCCACCGGGCCATGCGTGTGAGTTATGCAGATTGCGGCAACACTCGCGCCTTTACCTGCCCGTATCACGGCTGGTCTTACGGTATTAACGGCGAATTGATCGACGTACCGCTGGAACCTCGCGCCTACCCACAAGGATTATGTAAATCCCACTGGGGGTTAAACGAAGTTCCTTGTGTGGAGAGTTATAAAGGGCTGATTTTTGGCAACTGGGATACCAGCGCACCGGGCCTGCGTGATTACCTGGGTGACATTGCCTGGTATCTGGATGGCATGCTGGATCGTCGCGAAGGCGGCACCGAAATTGTCGGCGGTGTACAGAAATGGGTTATCAACTGCAACTGGAAATTCCCGGCGGAGCAATTCGCCAGCGACCAATATCACGCTCTGTTCAGCCACGCTTCTGCCGTTCAGGTATTAGGAGCAAAAGATGATGGCAGTGATAAACGCCTCGGCGATGGACAAACCGCTCGCCCGGTATGGGAAACCGCTAAAGATGCCCTGCAATTTGGTCAGGACGGTCACGGCAGCGGCTTCTTCTTTACTGAAAAACCGGATGCTAATGTCTGGGTTGATGGCGCAGTTTCCAGCTATTACCGCGAAACCTACGCCGAGGCGGAACAACGTTTAGGTGAAGTTCGCGCCCTGCGCCTGGCAGGTCATAACAACATCTTCCCGACACTCTCCTGGCTCAACGGCACTGCCACGCTCCGCGTCTGGCATCCGCGCGGCCCCGACCAGGTAGAAGTGTGGGCGTTCTGTATCACCGACAAAGCCGCCTCCGATGAAGTTAAAGCCGCTTTTGAAAACAGCGCCACCCGCGCTTTTGGTCCGGCTGGTTTTCTCGAGCAGGATGACTCGGAGAACTGGTGTGAAATCCAGAAACTGCTGAAAGGCCACCGCGCTCGCAACAGCAAACTGTGTCTGGAGATGGGGCTCGGTCAGGAAAAACGTCGCGACGACGGCATTCCAGGTATTACTAACTATATCTTCTCAGAAACGGCCGCACGTGGAATGTACCAACGCTGGGCCGATCTCCTGAGCAGCGAAAGCTGGCAGGACGTGCTCGATAAAACCGCCGCTTACCAGCAGGAGGTGATGAAATGAGTGCCATAGTTTCGCTGGAGTTACATCACCGTATCAGTCAGTTTCTCTTTCACGAAGCCAGTTTACTGGATGACTGGAAATTTCGTGACTGGCTGGCGCAGCTCGACGAAGAGATTCGTTACACCATGCGCACCACAGTTAACGCGCAAACACGCGACCGCCGCAAAGGCGTCCAGCCGCCGACAACCTGGATTTTTAATGACACCAAAGACCAGCTGGAGCGGCGAATCGCCCGTCTGGAAACGGGCATGGCCTGGGCGGAAGAACCGCCGTCACGCACCCGCCACTTAATCAGCAACTGCCAGGTAAGCGAAACCGACATACCAAACGTATTTGCCGTGCGGGTGAATTATTTGCTCTACCGGGCTCAAAAAGAGCGCGATGAAACGTTCTATGTTGGAACGCGTTTCGACAAAGTTCGCCGTCTGGAAGACGGGAACTGGCGCTTGCTGGAACGGGATATCGTCCTGGATCAAGCGGTCATCTCCTCCCATAACCTGAGTGTACTGTTCTGATGAATCGAATTTATGCGTGTCCCGTTGCGGATGTGCCGGAGGGTGAGGCTCTCCGGATCGATACCTCGCCCGTCATCGCCCTGTTCAACGTCGGCGGCGAGTTTTATGCCATTAACGATCGTTGCAGCCATGGTAATGCGTCGATGTCAGAAGGGTATCTGGAAGATGACGCAACGGTGGAATGCCCACTGCACGCCGCCAGTTTTTGCCTGAAAACGGGGAAAGCGTTATGCCTGCCCGCCACCGATCCGCTAACCACTTATCCAGTACACGTTGAAGGTGGTGACATCTTCATCGACTTACCGGGGGCGCAGCCATGAGCGATCTGCATAACGAATCCATTTTTATTACCGGCGGCGGCTCGGGATTAGGCCTGGCGCTGGTCGAGCGATTTATCGAGGAAGGCGCGCAGGTTGCCACGCTGGAACTGTCGGCGTCAAAGGTCGCCAGTCTGCGTCAGCGATTTGGCGAACATATTCTGGCGGTGGAAGGTAACGTGACCTGTTATGCCGATTATCAACGCGCGGTCGATCAGATCCTGACCCGTTCCGGCAAGCTGGATTGTTTTATCGGCAATGCGGGCATCTGGGATCACAATGCCTCACTGGTTAATACCCCGGCGGAGGCGCTGGAAACCGGCTTCCATGAACTGTTTAACATCAACGTACTCGGTTATCTGCTGGGCGCAAAAGCCTGCGCTCTGGCGTTAATCGCCAGTGAAGGCAGCATAATTTTCACACTGTCAAATGCCGCCTGGTACCCCGGCGGCGGTGGCCCGCTGTACACCGCCAGTAAACATGCCGCAACCGGGCTTATTCGCCAACTGGCTTATGAACTGGCACCGAAAGTGCGGGTGAATGGCGTCGGCCCGTGCGGTATGGCCAGCGATCTGCGCGGCCCACAGGCGTTGGGGCAAAGTGAAACATCGATAATGCAGTCTCTGACGCCGGAGAAAATTGCCGCCATTTTACCGCTGCAATTTTTCCCGCAACCGGCGGATTTTACGGGTCCGTATGTGATGTTGGCATCGCGGCGCAATAATCGTGCATTAAGTGGGGTGATGATCAACGCCGATGCCGGTTTAGCCATTCGCGGAATTCGCCACGTAGCGGCTGGGCTGGATCTTTAAGGACGTGAAATGAAAGAAAAAACGATCATTATTGTCGGTGGCGGGCAAGCGGCGGCAATGTTTGCGGCCTCGCTACGCCAACAAGGATTCACTGGTGAGCTGCACCTGTTTTCCGATGAGCAACATCTTCCTTATGAACGACCACCGCTCTCGAAAACCATGTTACTGGAGGATTCCCCGCACTTGCAGCCCGTGTTACCCGCTATCTGGTGGCAGGAAAACAACGTTCATCTGCATTCTGGCGTAACCATCAAAACATTGGGACGCGACACACGGCAGTTAGTGTTAGCCAACGGCGAAAGCTGGCACTGGGATCAGCTTTTTATAGCAACCGGCGCGGCAGCCCGACCACTGCCGTTACTTGATGCACTGGGAGAACGCTGCTTTACCCTGCGCCATGCCGGTGATGCCGCCAGACTACGGGAAGCACTACAAGCTGAACGGTCAGTAGTGATTGTCGGTGCCGGAACTATTGGTCTGGAACTGGCTGCCAGCGCCACGCAGCGCGGTTGTAAGGTGACAGTGATTGAACTGGCAGCAACCGTCATGGGCCGCAATGCGCCGCCGCCCGTGCAACGCTATCTTTTGCAGCGCCATCAGCAGGCTGGCGTGCGCGTCTTGCTCAACAATGCCATTGAGCATGTGGTCGATGGTGAGAAAGTAGAGCTGACGTTGCAAAACGGCGAAACGCTTCAGGCCGATGTAGTGATTTACGGTATTGGTATCAGCGCCAACGACCGCCTGGCACGTGAGGCCAACCTTGATACGGTAAATGGTATTGTCATTGACGAGGCTTGCCGCACCAGCGATCCCGCGATCTTTGCCGGTGGCGATGTGGCAATCACTCGTCTTGATAATGGTCTGCTGCACCGCTGCGAAAGCTGGGAAAACGCCAATAACCAGGCGCAAATTGCCGCAGCCGCAATGCTGGGGCTACCGCTTCCGCTACTGCCGCCACCGTGGTTCTGGAGCGATCAGTACAGTGATAACTTACAGTTTATTGGCAATATGCGTGGCGATGACTGGATTTGTCGTGGCAACCCGGAAGCCCAGAAAGCGATTTGGTTTAATCTGCAAAGCGGTGTGCTTATCGGCGCGGTAACGCTGAATCAGGGACGTGAGATTCGCCCAATCCGCAAATGGATCCAGAGCGGTAAAACGTTTGATGCGAAACGGCTGACAGATGAGAACATCGCCCTTAAATCACTGTAACCAGGATAATTAGCGAATATCTCAACGCCTGGGGCGTGGCGAGGTGCAAGAGTGTGTATTACGTTTAAATCACATTATCTTGCAAAGGGATTGGTTATGAACTCACTACGTTATTTTGATTTTGGTGCTGCCCGCCCCGTTTTGTTATTAATTGCCCGTATCGCCGTCATCTTAATTTTCATTATTTTTGGTTTTCCCAAAATGATGGGCTTTGATGGAACGGTACAATATATGGCCTCGCTGGGCGCACCGATGCCGATGCTGGCGGCAGTTATTGCGGTGATTATGGAAGTACCCGCCGCGATATTAATCATACTTGGCTTTTTCACCCGTCCGCTGGCGGTGCTGTTTATTTTCTACACGCTGGGAACGGCGGTGATTGGTCATCATTACTGGGATATGACTGGCGATGCGGTTGGGCCAAATATGATTAATTTCTGGAAGAATATCAGCATTGCTGGCGCATTCCTGCTGCTGGCAATTACCGGGCCGGGGGCAATTTCTCTCGATCGGCGTTAGGAAAGATGCCGGATGCGGCGTGAACGCCTTATCCGGCCGACCGCTCCAACACCAATTGTAGGCCTGATAAGACGCGGCAAGCGTCGCATCAGGCATGGTGCGCCGAGTGCTACAAAATCGAAATTACCCTGTAGGCCTGTGCATCCGGCATTTTATAAATTACAGCCACTCTACCCGCAACGACATCTCTGAGGTTGTTGATTCCCCTGGTGCAAGCGCAATGAGGTCCCCCCCTTCCGGGCGATGATGGTCATCCGGCGCATGGCTCATCGGCTCCAGACAGAAGAAATCAAACGCATACCCTTTATCAAACGCGGGATCGGAGACAAAGATGAAATAGCACGGCGCAGGCGGCGTCGTTTCCATGATGACGGCGTAACCCTCCTGCGGCTGCTCGATGCGGGCCTGACCATTCCATCCGGCAAAACCATTGTTCACCCACTGGCGCGGCAACGGCGCGTGCTGGTTGAAATCCAGTTCCTGCGGTAGCTGCTCGCAAAACTCACCCGCCAGCCACTGCTCCCGCTCCAGCCAGTAACCGCTCGCCTGTGCCTGAATCCGCGTTTGCGGCGACAACGGAAAATAAGGATGCCAGCCGGTACCAAATGGCAGCGTCTCTGCCCCTTGATTGGTGACAGCGAGCGTCACCGTCAGCGTATCCGCCGTTAAATGAAACGCCTGACTTACCCGATAGTGATAGACACCGCTGCGATGTTCATACACCAGACACAAACTATCATCGCTGTGCGAGACACATTGCCACTCGCCCAACCAGCCATCGCCGTGTAGATAGTGCGCATCCCACTCAACATTCGGTTGCAGTTGATACTCACGCCCCTGCCAGACAAAACGGTTGCCGCTCACCCGGTTTGCAAATGGCACCAGCGGAAAACAAGAGGCATCGGTTGCCACACCGCTTTTTTTACCAGGACGTAGCAGCGGCGTCGTATCGCGCCAGAAGCCTTCGATTACGCCGCCCTGGTCAGAGACATCCAGCTTTAGCGGCCCGTGAGATAAGGTATAGATGGTCATCCGCTAACTCCTTAATCCGGGAAGTTAATCACAACTTTCCCGCATTTGCCGCTCGCCATCAGCGCATAGGCATCACCTGCCTGTTCCAGCGTGAAGCGGTGGGTAATAGCGTTACGCGGCCACAGTTTCCAGTCAGTCAAATCGTGGGCGCATTTTTCCATATGGAACAGACTGGTCACCCAGGAGCCAATAATCCGCCGTTGATGGTGCATCAGATCGGCGCTGACCTCGAATTCCACTTTTCCGGTTTCACCAATGTAAACCACCCGCCCCCAGTCAGCGGTGGATTGCAGTGCCAGCAAGCGACCTGCAGCATTACCGGAACAATCGAGCGCAACATCCGCGCCACCGTGGGTAAGTTCGGCGATTATCTGCGGCAGACCTTCGGTGGTCGCTAAATACCCGTGATCCATCACTCCTAACTGTTTTGCCATCGCCAGACGTTCCGGCAGCATATCAACGCCGATGATCCGTTTTGCACCGCGACCTTTCGCCAGCATCATCGCCATCATGCCGACCGGCCCCAGACCGACCACCAGCACGTTATCACTGCCGGAAACTTCGCCGCGCAAAATCCCTTCATAGGCCGTGCCAACGCCGCAACTGATAAACGCACCATCTTCGTAGCTCAGCGCATCCGGCAGGAGGATCAGATCTTTTTCTTCCGCCAGCAGATATTCGGCATGACCGCCGTCACGCTGCCAGCCGTAAGCCGCTTTTCCTTTGCCAGTACAAGAGATAGGAAAGCCGCGGCGGCAGTTCGGGCAAAAACCACAGCCAGAAATGTGATACACCAGCACGCGATCACCCTCTTTAAAATGGCGACAGCCTTGCCCCATCGCCACAATTTGCCCGCACGGCTCATGACCGTTGATAAAGCCCTGGTATAACGGTTTATCGGGCGCCGCCGCCGTGGCGCGGTGTTGATGGTAGATATAGTGGACATCGCTTCCGCAAATCCCGGAGGATTTCATTTTGATCAGCACCTGGTTAATCCCCGGCGTCGGCACCGCAACTTCCCGCAGATCGACGGTCGAATTTCCTGGTAAATAAGCTGCCAGCATCGTTTTCATAAATCCCTCATTAACAATACGATTAATTTTCATCCCTGCCGCACCCGCGCCAGGGGCGTTAAGGTTTAGCGTTTCGCTTTACTGCTTCGCTGGGTCAGCAAGATATTCGCCAGGACTGCCACCACGATGATGACGCCGCGTACCACCTGCTGGAAAAAAGAGTTAATCCCGAGCAATACCAGACCGTTACCGATTAGTGTAATCACCAGCACACCAAGCAATGTACCGAACAGGGAACCGCGACCGCCGGAAAGTGCCGTACCGCCGACCACGACCGCGGCGATGACGTCAAACTCCAGACCGTTTGCCGCACCTGCGTTACCAGAACCGAGGCGCGCCGCCAGCAAAATGCCAGTCACCGCCGCTAATAATCCCGAAAGGGTAAAGATAAGAATGCGCACCCGACGAACGTTGATGCCGCACAACTGCGCCGCCGTAGCATTACCGCCAACAGCAAAAACCGAGCGCCCGAAAGCGGTTTTACGACTGATGAACACAAACAGCGCAAACAACACCATCATGATCAGCGCGGATACCGGCACTCCGAGAAATTGTCCACCCAGCCAGTCCAGTACCTCGTTTTCGTCAATCGGCACTGGCAGGGCGTTAGTCATAAACAGCCCCATTCCGCGCAGGGCGCTCCACAGCCCCAGCGTGGCAACGAAACTTGGTACGTTAAACACACCGCGCAGCACTCCGGCCAGCGTTCCCATCAGCGCGCCTAACAGCAACACCAGCAGACAAGCAATCGCCAGCGGAACTTCAAATTGCAGCAAAAATGCCAGGCACACCGAGACAAAAGCCACCATCGGCCCAACGCTGACATCAATTTCCCCGGAGATAATAATCAGCGTCATCGCCCAGGCGGCGATCCCAATGGTAGCGGCATCGCGCAGCACGTTCATTTGGTTATTCAATGAGATAAAGCCAGGCGCGTTCAGGGAGAAGACCAGATACAAAATGGCAATCACCACCAGCAAACCGATCTCATTAATATGGCGACTGACAAATTGTTTGAGCGAGACGCTCTTGCCCTGCGGCAATGGTAATGACGAAGCAGACATCTTCAGGTTCCTCGGTAAAATTCATCAGTGCACAGACAGAATGGCGGACATCAGCTCATCCACATTGACTGGAGAGTGAAACTCCTGCGAGAACGTACCGTGCTGTAACAACAGAATGCGGTCGCACACCAGCGGTAACTCCTCCACTTCACTGGAGATAAACACCACGCTTTTTCCTTCGGCAGCCAGCTCGCGGACAATACGGTAAATCTGCTGTTTGGCTTCGATATCGACGCCGCGCGTTGGCTCGTCGAGCAACAAAATCTGGCTGGCGGCATAGACCCAACGACCGATCACCACTTTTTGCTGATTGCCGCCAGAAAGCGTGCCGATGGGTGTTTCGCTACTGGCAGCCTTGACCGTCATCCGCTGCATCACCTCTTCGGTCAGGCGGCGGATGGTGGACCATTGCAGTACACCGTTGGCGCTGATTTTTTGCCGATTGGTCAGCACTGTATTTTCGTCAACGCCCAGCCAGGGAATGATCCCCGCTTCTTTGCGGTTTTCTGGCGTATAGCCAATGCCGCGTTTCAGCATGTCGCCGTAATCGGGGCGCGTGATTTTCTCGCCGTTGATAACAATTTCGCCCTGTTCATACGCTTCCAGCCCAACTATCGCTTTCAGCAATTCACTGCGCCCGGCCCCCAGCAGGCCAGCAATGCCGAGCACTTCGCCACGACGCAGGGAAAAACTGATCTCTGTAAGTTTTGGTCTGTGGCGTAACGCGCGAACTTCCAGTACGGTCTGGTCCGCAATCTCCTGAGCTGCAACCGGTGCAATATCAACGTGATCGCGCCCGAGCATCAACGACACAATATGGCGAGTTGAGGTGTTTTCGAGCATCACATCGCCCGCCACCTGCCCGTCGCGCATGACGGTGGCACAGGAAGCGATACGGCGGATTTCCTCCATCCTGTGGCTGACGTAAATCACCGCCACGCCCAGTGCCGACATTTTTTTCACGGCGCTGATCACCAGTTCAACTTCCGCACTGGCAAGCGAGCTGGTGGGTTCATCAAGGATGACCACGCGCGGCTCGCCCTTCATCACCCGCGCAATTTCCACCAGTTGCTTTTGCGCCGGGCTTAGCGTTGAAACAAGTTGTTCAGGACTAACGTCAACGCCCAGCGCCTGTAAGCAACGTTGGGCATCCTGCGCCATTTGCAGGTAATCAATCATGCCGTTGCGGCGAGGCCATTGACCAAGGCAGAGGTTTTCTGCCACCGTCAGCCCTTCCACCAGACTTAATTCCTGATAAACCGCGCGTACTCCCAGTTCAGCGGCACGGCGAGTCAGCGTAGCTTCGTCTCCTTCCAGTCGCGTCTCGCCAATCCAGATATCACCGCTATCCGGACGTTCGCTACCGGTAAGCATTCGAATGAGGGTCGATTTTCCCGCACCGTTTTTGCCTAACAGCGCGCGAACTTCGCCTTTATTGAGCGTGAAGTTAACGTTATCCAGCGCAACGACGCCGGGGTAACGCTTATTTCCTGCCACCACTTTTGCTACCGGGACTGCCTCTGTTGCCGTGAACATAGGGACCTCTGCGAATCAGCTATTAGGGCAGACCATCAACGTGCGTTGCCAGCCACTGTTTACCGTCTTCAGTTTTGGTATAAAGATCGATTGGCACCTGAATCACTTTTTCACCGTCGGCTTGTTTATTGATAACCTTCAATGTTTGCGCGAAAACAGCATTGCCCATTTTCTTACCGGAAATATCCACTACCGCTTTCAGCACCTGGTTGTTTTCCAGCTCCTGAGCAATTTCAGTGGTCATGTCCGAACCGAAAACGGCAATTTTTCCGGCCTGATTTTGATTGCGCACCGCTTTTACCGCACCGAGTGTCGCTCCGCCCGATTCCCCCATAACGGCGTTGAGATCTGGCGTGGAGATAATCAGTTTTTCACCGACAGAAATCGCTTTATCTAAAACAGTCCCTTCCTGATTAGCGACAATTTGCGCGCCGGGAACGCGGGCTTTTAATACTTCTTCAAACCCTTTACGTCGTTGCACACAAACTTCAAAGGCTTCGCAATTGATGACGGCAATTTTCGGCTGGTCAATTTTGTTGGCAATAAAATAATCGGCGGCAGCGTTACCCAGCTTTTTACCAAATTCCAGCGGGTCACCCACCAGATATGCCGAGACATATTTATCGACACCCTTTTGATTAATACAGGTGTTGTAGCAAATCACCGGAATACCCGCTTCACTGGCGCGACGAACGGTACGGCTACTGCCATTTTCAGACACTGCCGATAAAATAATGGCATCGACATTACGCGCCACGAGGGTATCTACAAAAGTACTTTCTTTCGAAATATCGCCCTGGGCGTTAGTTTCAATTAACTGTACCTGTACTGAAGAATCTTTTGCCGCATCCTGAACGCCCTGACGCACTCCAGCGTAATATCCCTGGGTATCAAGGTATATTGCACCAATGGTCATTTCTTTATCCGCAGCGTTGGCAAATAGTGCGCTACCTAATAGCGTAGCCATTAATAATAGATTACGGGTTGTTCTCATTTTTTTAGGCATAGTGCCTCCTGTAGGGTTTTTATTTACAACGGCTTATTTTAATTATTTGAGCGTGAGCGGCAGCGCGTGCCGCTCAAATATTACAGTTAATAGGGTTTAGTGAACGCGGTTAAAAATAAAAGGCATCACGGTGGTGAATAATGCCGCTTTCGGCCAAGCCGGATTAATCGCCGTCAATTCAGCGCGAGCAGATTCATAGTGCGCAATCTCCCCTAGTCCCGCGGCCGCCAGCATCGCCACCATCAGGCATTTTTCTTTATGCTGCTGTTGTAAATCGCCATACAGCGACAACAAGTCAGGTTGCGAGACGGCAAAGAAATCCGCTTCGATACTGGTTTTCGCCATCTCTTGCGCCCACTGTTTCATTTCACTAAACAGTTGCTGTGCGGTGTGTTGTTCGCCCAGCAGTCGCAGCGCCATTCCTTGCCAGAAGAGATAATCAACCGGCTGATCGTTGTAATAACTGTGGATGTTAATGGTGCGATCGCCAGTCGCCGCCAGACGTAAACAACGCGTCGCTTCAGTTTCATCGCCCAGGGCTTTGGCGCATATCGCCTGCCAGAACCAGATGTCGTTGTCAGTTTGCCCCGGTAAACGGCCTTCGCTTAAATTCTCCGGATAATGCAACGCGGCATGAAGCAGTTCGCTGGCCTGCTGCGGCTGTCTGGCATCAAGATGCTGCCAGGCGCGTAACAATTGGTTAAGGATAAACTGACTGGTGACCTTCCCTTCCCCACCTTCCCACGGGTGGAATTTGCGCGTGGCGAGAATGTCCGCCGCTTTGTCGGCCTGACCAGTGAGATGCCACAAATTGAGCAGTTCTGCGGTCATGTCGTCGCGTTTCAGCGCAATTTCCAGATTATTTTCCAGACGCGCCAGTCGTTTCTCCGGTGTGGCTCCGCTTAACTTATCCAGCAAATCCCGTTCGAAAAGCAGACGTGCATCCTGCGGCGCAAGCTGATAAGCATTATCAAGATAGCGCGCGGCCAGCTCATAATCGTGTTGCTTATTCCACGCATGGATCGCCAACCCGCGCCAGCCGTCGGCAAACTCCGGTGACATCTCTACGCAACGCAGCCATAAAGTAATGGCTTTGTTGTAGCTACGCTTGTTGTAATAGAAGCAGGCCAGTAAATGACGGGCAAACCAGCACTCTTCAATACTCTCCAGCGCCGCCACTTCTTCCAGCGTATTCGGGAAACGGACAAACTGCGGGAAGACATCAATAGCTTTTGCGACCAGTTCGCCGCGTTCGGCTTTCGGCAATAAACTCGCCTGCAGATAAAGCGGCAGCGTGCGCTGACAGTCCAGTGCGTTCAGCATCTCTGCCGCCAGGGCGGGCATTCCCCAGTTAATCAGTCGCCCGGCGGTCATCAGGGCGTTAACGTCGCGTCCCTGACACAGACCGCGCCACTGCGCGAGGGCTGATTCGCTACGACCATCGAACCAGTTCAGCCACCACAGAGTGGCGTTCAGCGGATAATCACGCAGCAGTTTCTCGCGCTGCAAACGCGCGTTGTCCTGACGACCACTTAACACCAGCAGCAGGTTATGCAGGCAAAGCACTTCCTGGTTGGTTGGGCTGGCACGAAGACTTTGTTGGCAAAAATCCAGACCCGCGTCGAAGTTACCATTGCGCGCCGCCAGCCGTGCCAGACCATAATAGCCGCCCGCTTTACTATTGCCGCTCCAGACCGCACGCCAGAAATCCTCTTCGGCCTGTTGATATTGTCCCTGACGTTCGTAAGCACTGGCGCGAATCAAACTTGCCTGTCCACACTGCGGGTTTTTGTTCAGCGCATGTGCGCGTTTCAGCGCCTGACTGGCATACGCCACCGCTTGCGGGAAATCTGCGCGGTTATATTCCAGCATCGCCAGCGCCAGGTTACAGCGATAATCCAGCGGGTCCAGCGCCACGCCGCGCAGGTAGTAATCGAACGGTGAACGACTGGCGTGATGATATTGCTCCAGATGCTGACCGATAAACCAGGCTTCATCTGTACTGGCAATGTCTTGTGCAGCCAGTGGCGCTTTGGCAACGTCCGGCAACGGCAACTCTTGCGGCTGATGTTCCTGATAACTCAGTACAATATTGCCGTCAGCATCGGAAAGTTCGATGGTCAGTCTGTCAGGATTGATACCGTGCAACACGCCCTGGATGGCGGTCGCTGGCATCAGGGTCACGGCATCATCGAGTAACGCGTTGCATTTGCCGATTTCGCGGATCGCCAGACGGTATCCTTTCAACGGGGAGATGGCATACAGCCCCCACTCAATCCCCCGCTCGCTACGCTGGAGTTTTATCACCGCATCGCGGGAGGCATTTTGCACCATGCCCAGAGAATGATAAGGCAGGAAATACTGCTCAAAACGCTTCTCTTCGTAAGCATCAAGCCAGGTAAAATCGGGCTGGTTATCGGCAAAAATACCGGTCATCAGTTCGATATACGGGCCGTTATTGTCGGTCAGACTCTTATCCCACGCCTGGCCAAATTCACTGTGTCCCCAACTCCACTGTTTTTTACCTGGTGCAATATGGTGGTTGGCAACGTGCAGCAAACCGCCATCTTCATCGTGACACCACGCGCCGACAAAATCATACTGCGATTTTTCGGCCATATATGAGGTTGGAACAGGCACATTTTTATAGCGAGAAATGTCCACTCCAGCGGAGTAGTCCACTTTGTAGTAAGTGCCGGTGGCGATGGGGAAAGCGGAGACGGCCCGTTTGCCGTGATCAAACACCGCAGTCACATCCGGCGGGAAGACGCTCTGATGCCCTTCACCCCCTTTCACTGCCGGGTTGGCCCACCACAAGAAATGACGCGGCGTGGCGTTGCCGTTATAGACGCGGCTGGCGATCTCCAGCGCCGCCCGGTCAGGGCGCAGGGTGAAACCTGTCATCACCTGTAAACCATGCATCGGCTCCGTTTCGCCGACCCACACCGTCTGTGCGCCGTCGTCATGGGCTTCGAGGGTGAAATCAACGGGCATAAAGGTGGTCGGGCGATGGTGTTGTGGCCAGTTAAACTCAATCCCGCCCGAAATCCACGGCCCCAGCAGCCCCACCAGCGCCGGTTTAATGACTTCATTGTGATAGACAAAATCGCGCTGTTTCACTTTATCCCATGCGCGATGCACGCGACCGCCCAGCTCCGGCAGGATCATCACTTTGATGTAGTCGTTTTCCAGCCACACCGCCTGCCAGGATTTCAGGGTTTTCTGCTCGCTCAGCGTATCGGTCACGCCATAGGGATAAACCGCGCCGGACGATCCCTGATAAACGCGATTTTCCAGGAACATGGGATGTATATCCTGCGGACCGGTTTCATAGGTCGGGATCTCAACGCGCTCTTGCCACACTTTTACTGGAGTCATGGTGCCCTCAATATTAACAAGACATACTGAATTAAAAGATTTGTGGCAGTGTATTGAACAATCTGGCAATGTTTTCGCGGAATAATCACGCAATTAACTAAACAAGGTTTAGTGAAGATGAGAGCCTGCATTAACAATCAACAGATCCGCCACCATAACAAATGCGTGATTCTGGAACTGCTGTACCGGCAAAAGCGCGCCAACAAGTCGACGCTGGCCCGGCTGGCGCAAATTTCAATTCCGGCGGTCAGTAATATTTTGCAGGAACTGGAAAACGAAAAGCGGGTGGTGAATATCGACGATGAAAGCCAGACGCGTGGGCATAGCAGCGGCACATGGCTGATTGCGCCGGAAGGTGACTGGACGCTATGCCTGAACGTGACGCCCACCAGCATTGAGTGCCAGGTCGCTAACGCTTGTTTAAGTCCGAAAGGCGAATTTGAATATTTTCAGATTGATGCACCGACACCGCAGGCACTGCTGTCCGAAATCGAAAAATGCTGGCATCGTCATCGCAAACTGTGGCCGGACCGTACCATCAACCTGGCGCTGGCAATTCACGGGCAGGTTGATCCGGTGACCGGCGTATCGCAAACCATGCCGCAAGCGCCGTGGACAACGCCAGTTGAGGTGAAGTATCTGCTGGAAGAGAAGCTGGGCATTCGGGTGATGGTCGATAATGACTGTGTGATGCTGGCACTGGCAGAGAAATGGCAAAATAATTCGCAGGGACGTGATTTCTGCGTGATCAACGTTGATTACGGCATTGGCTCGTCGTTTGTGATTAACGAACAAATTTATCGCGGCAGTTTGTATGGCAGCGGGCAGATTGGTCACACCATTGTGAATCCCGATGGCGTTGCCTGCGACTGTGGACGTTATGGCTGCCTGGAAACCGTCGCCTCGTTAAGCGCATTAAAAAAACAGGCGCGAGTATGGCTAAAATCACAACCTGGCAATACTCAACTTGATCCAGAAAAACTGACTACCGCGCAATTAATCGCTGCCTGGCAGAGTGGAGAGCCGTGGGTCACCAGCTGGGTTGACCGCAGTGCCAATGCCATTGGTTTGAGTCTGTATAACTTCCTCAACATCCTCAATATTAATCAGATTTGGTTGTATGGTCGCAGTTGTGCCTTTGGTGAACACTGGCTTAATACCATTATTCGCCAGACAGGATTTAACCCGTTCGACCGCGACGAAGGACCGAGCGTGAAAGCGACGCAAATTGGCTTCGGGCAATTAAGCCGCGCACAACAGGTGCTGGGAATTGGCTATTTGTATGTTGAGGCACAGTTACGACAGATTTGACGGCGCGATAACGTAACAAGGCTTCCCGAAGGAAGCCTTGATGATCACAAACGTAAGATTGCCTGATGCGCTACGCTTATCAGGCCTACACGAAGATTGCAATATATTGAATTTGCAAGAATTTGTAGGCCGGACAAGGCGTTCACGCCGCATCCGGCATGAACAACGAGCACATTGTCAGCAAATCACCGTTTCGCTTACGCGTAAACCGGGTAACGTGCGCAGATGTCGAGAACTTTACCTTTGATGCGCTCGATAACCGCTTCATCATTGATGCTGTCCAGCACGTCACACATCCAGCCAGCCAGTTCTTTCGCTTCTGCTTCTTTGAAGCCGCGACGCGTAATCGCCGGAGTACCTACACGAATACCGGAAGTTACAAACGGGCTCTTCGGATCGTTTGGTACGCTGTTTTTGTTCACGGTGATGTTGGCACGGCCCAGAGCGGCGTCTGCTTCTTTACCGGTCAGGTTTTTATCAACCAGATCAACCAGGAACAGGTGGTTATCAGTACCGCCGGAAACCACTTTGTAGCCGCGTTCCAGGAACACTTCTACCATCGCTTTAGCGTTTTTCGCGACCTGCTGCTGGTAAGTTTTGAACTCAGGCTCCATCGCTTCTTTCAGCGCTACTGCTTTACCCGCAATAACGTGCATCAGCGGACCGCCCTGACCACCAGGGAAAACGGCAGAGTTCAGTTTTTTGTACAGTTCTTCGCTACCGCCTTTTGCCAGGATCAGGCCGCCGCGCGGACCCGCCAGGGTTTTGTGAGTGGTAGTAGTCACTACGTGAGCATGAGGAACCGGGTTTGGATAGACGCCAGCGGCAACCAGGCCCGCAACGTGCGCCATATCAACGAACAGGTAAGCACCGATGCTGTCAGCGATTTCACGCATTTTCGCCCAGTCAACCACGCCGGAATATGCAGAGAAACCACCGATGATCATTTTCGGCTTGTGTTCTTTGGCTTGTTTTTCCAGATCTGCGTAGTCGATGTGGCCAGTTGAATCGATACCGTAAGGAACGATGTTGTACAGTTTACCGGAGAAGTTAACCGGAGAACCGTGAGTCAGGTGACCGCCATGCGCCAGGTTCATACCCAGAACGGTATCACCTGGTTCCAGCAGCGCGGTGTAGACCGCAAAGTTAGCCTGGGAGCCGGAGTGCGGCTGGACGTTAGCGTAGTCAGCGCCGAACAGCTCTTTCGCACGATCGATCGCCAGTTGTTCAACAATATCAACATACTCGCAACCGCCGTAGTAGCGCTTGCCCGGATAACCTTCAGCATATTTGTTGGTCAGCTGAGAACCCTGCGCCTGCATTACGCGCGGGCTGGTGTAGTTTTCGGAGGCGATCAGTTCGATGTGCTCTTCCTGACGTACTTTTTCCTGCTCCATAGCCTGCCACAGTTCGGCATCATAATCGGCAATGTTCATTTCACGCTTTAACATCCGCATCTCCTGACTCAGCTAACAATAAAATTTTTTCGCCTAATTTTGGCGGTCCTGATGGACAACGGCGAACAGTATAACCGAATCATTGTGCGATAACAGGTCTTGACAAAGGAATTTACGCAAACGATTACCTTCAAGCTGTGCAAGGCTTTGGAGAATAAAGGGCCTGCAACCGGAAACGGATTTCTTTTCAGGTTTGTGATGCAAATTTTTCACTTCATCACATTCTTGATGAAAAACACCAAAAGAACCATTTACAGTGCAGGGCTATTTTTTATAAGATGCATTTGAAATACATCAATTAAGATGCAAAAAAAGGAAGACCATATGCTTGACGCTCAAACCATCGCTACAGTAAAAGCCACCATCCCTTTACTGGTAGAAACAGGGCCAAAGTTAACCGCCCATTTCTACGACCGTATGTTTACTCATAACCCAGAACTCAAAGAAATTTTTAACATGAGTAACCAGCGTAATGGCGATCAACGTGAAGCCCTGTTTAACGCTATTGCCGCCTACGCCAGTAATATTGAAAACCTGCCTGCGCTGCTGCCAGCGGTAGAAAAAATCGCGCAGAAGCACACCAGTTTCCAGATCAAACCGGAACAGTACAACATCGTCGGCGAACACCTGTTGGCGACGCTGGACGAAATGTTCAGCCCAGGCCAGGAAGTGCTGGACGCGTGGGGTAAAGCCTATGGCGTACTGGCTAATGTATTTATCAATCGCGAGGCGGAAATCTATAACGAAAACGCCAGCAAAGCCGGTGGCTGGGAAGGTACTCGCGATTTCCGCATTGTGGCTAAAACGCCGCGCAGCGCGCTTATCACCAGCTTCGAACTGGAACCGGTCGACGGTGGCGCAGTGGCAGAATACCGTCCAGGACAGTATCTCGGCGTCTGGCTGAAACCAGAAGGTTTCCCGCATCAGGAAATTCGTCAGTACTCTTTGACTCGTAAACCTGATGGCAAAGGCTATCGTATTGCGGTGAAACGCGAAGATGGCGGGCAGGTATCCAACTGGCTGCACAATCACGCCAACGTTGGCGATGTCGTGAAGCTGGTAGCTCCGGCGGGTGATTTCTTTATGGATGTGACAGATGACACGCCGGTAACACTGATCTCTGCGGGTGTAGGGCAAACGCCAATGCTGGCTATGCTCGATACGCTGGCAAAAGCAGGCCATAACGCCCAGGTAAACTGGTTCCACGCGGCAGAAAATGGCGATGTTCACGCCTTTGCTGATGAAGTTAAGGAACTGGGGCAAGCACTACCGCGCTTTACCGCGCAT
This sequence comes from Escherichia sp. E14V7, assembly GCF_004212225.1. Taxonomy (NCBI): domain Bacteria; kingdom Pseudomonadati; phylum Pseudomonadota; class Gammaproteobacteria; order Enterobacterales; family Enterobacteriaceae; genus Escherichia; species Escherichia sp. E14V7. The sequence continues at coordinate 39,314 of NZ_RHJJ01000012.1, read as the reverse complement.
ACCTGGTATCGCCAGCCGAGCGAAGCCGATCGCGCTAAAGGTCAGTTTGATAGCGAAGGCCTGATGGATTTGAGCAAACTGGAAGGTGCGTTCAGCGATCCGGCCATGCAGTTCTATCTCTGCGGTCCGGTTGGCTTCATGCAGTTTGCCGCGAAACAGTTAGTGGACCTGGGTGTGAAGCAGGAAAACATTCATTACGAATGCTTTGGCCCGCATAAAGTGCTGTGATTTGATGTTGCCGGATGGAAACATCCGGCAACCATGACGCGGTTTAAATCGCTGCGTCGTCCTCTTCGCCGGTACGAATACGAATGACCCGTGCCACGTCGAAGACGAAAATTTTACCATCACCAATTTTGCCGGTTTGCGCCGTACGAATAATCGTGTCTACGCAGATATCGACAATGTCGTCCGGCACGACGATCTCAATTTTCACCTTCGGCAGAAAATCCACCATATATTCCGCACCGCGATACAGCTCAGTGTGGCCTTTCTGGCGCCCAAAGCCTTTCACTTCGGTCACGGTCATGCCGGTAATACCGACTTCGGCCAGTGCTTCACGGACATCGTCCAGCTTGAAGGGTTTAATAATCGCATCAATCTTTTTCATGCTATTCCTTGAAAAGGTCGCCTGTCTTTTGATCTGCTAAACGTAACACATTACACCGATTCATTCCTTGAAATCGTTTGCATCCAGCTCGTGTCGGGAAAGCAGTTTATAAAATTCTGTCCGGTTGCGCCCCGCCATTCTCGCCGCGTGGGTGACGTTGCCTTTGGTGATTTGCAGCAACTTGCGCAAGTAATTGAGTTCAAACTGGTTACGTGCCTCAACAAAGGTGGGCAGCGCCGTGTTTTCGCCCTCCAGCGCCTGCTCTACTAATGCATCGCTAATCACCGGAGATGAGGTCAGCGCCACGCACTGTTCAATCACGTTGACCAACTGGCGCACATTTCCCGGCCAGCTGGCAGTCATCAGGCGTTTCATCGCATCGGTGGAGAACGCGCGGACAAACGGTTTATGTCGCTCTGCCGCCTGGCGCAATAAGTGGTTTGCCAGTAGCGGAATGTCTTCCGTGCGCTCCGCCAGTGCCGGAATTTTAAGGCTGACGACATTGAGGCGGTAATAGAGATCTTCGCGGAATTCCCCGCGCGCCATCGCTTTTGGTAAGTCGCGGTGGGTCGCAGAAATAATCCGCACGTCGATATCAATATCGCGGTTACTGCCCAGCGGACGGACTTTTCGCTCCTGCAATACGCGCAGCAATTTGACCTGCAACGGTGCGGGCATATCGCCAATCTCATCGAGAAACAGCGTACCGCCTTCCGCCGCCTGGAATAAACCTTCGCGATTGCTGACGGCACCAGTAAACGCGCCGCGTGCATGACCAAACAGCTCCGACTCCAGCAACTGCTCGGGCAATGCGCCACAGTTAATGGCAATAAACGGCTTGCTGTTACGCGGGCTGGCGTTGTGGATAGCCTGGGCAAAAATCTCTTTCCCGGTGCCGCTCTGACCGTTAATCAAAACGCTAACGTCTGATTGCGCCACCAGCCGGGCCTGTTCCAGCAAGCGCAGCATCAGCGGGCTGCGAGTGACAATCGCCTCGCGCCAACGTTCGTCGGTGGCTGGCGCGGATTGTTCCAGCGCATCGTCAATTGCCTGATATAGCGCGTCTTTATCAACGGGCTTGGTGAGGAAACTAAACACGCCCTGCTGTGTCGCGGCAACGGCATCGGGAATAGAACCATGCGCGGTAAGGATGATTACCGGCATACCTGGCTGCACTTTCTGGATTTCAGCAAACAGTTGCATACCATCCATTTCATCCATCCGCAGGTCGCTAATGACTAAATCCACTTTTTCACGATTCAGTATCCGCAGCCCCTCGGCACCACTTTCTGCCGTGACCACGCTGTAGCCTTCGCTGGTCAGGCGCAGGCCAAGTAATTTCAGTAATCCCGGATCGTCATCGACCAATAATAAATGCGCAGGTTTATGGCTCATCAGGGGTGACCTCATTGGTGGATGGCGCGTTTTTTTCACTCTCGTGCGGCGTGTCCGGTGGGAAATTTCCGGCCGGTTTGCGAGTCGAGAGTTGACGTTCAATATCCGTCAGGTTCTCCAGCTTGCGGGTGGTTAGTTCCAGTTGTTGCTGTAGAACGTGTTGCTGCTGGCGCAGGGCGTCCAGTTCGCTGTCGCTGGATTGCTGGAGTTTACTGTAACGTAGGCGCTCTTCCGCCAGTTGCAGTTGCAACGCCTGTCCGTCGCGCCAGAGTTGATACAACGGGCGAACCTGCGCCGGGATCTCAGTACTTAACGCATCAATGCGCGCGACCAGTTGGCGGCGCTCAAAAGGCGTGATTTTGGCATCGGCAAGCAAAATCCCCTGCTTAAAGGTATTTTGCCAGCTGCCATCACCATACTTGCGCGCTTCCTGACGCGACTGCGCTGGCATTAAGCGGTTGGCGCAATCCATCGCCCGTAGCCAGTAAAGCGGGTTAGTTTCAGTTGATTTACCTTGCAGCGCCCAGATGTCGCTACATTCAGTAGGAAGATAATCAGCCAGTTGATAAACCGGGATTTTTTCTTCTACTGGCGCATTAATGGCTGGCTTATTGTGATTCTGCACGCAGCCCAGCAGCGCCAGACAAGGCACCCACGCCAGCCACAGCCGTCGGGATAAAAATCGTTGAAAAATGTGTCGCATATTCACCAGACTCAGAGCCTATCCCAGTGGGCGTAATTGTTGCAGGCAGTTTGGACACGGACAGCGCGGAGAAACCGGAGCGTACACGTAGTACGTGAGGATTTCGAGCACTGCCCGGGGCCGAACTGGCAAATAAAATAGCCTGATGGGATAGGCCTTAACATTATTTCGTGTTTTTCGACGAAGGCAATTCAATGCGGAAGCAAACGTCTTGCCCGCTCTCGTCGACCAGATACAGTTCCCCCTGCATACGGCGAATACAATCCCTGGCAATGCTTAATCCCAGACCGCTCCCCTTCACCGCCCCTTTTCGCTGGTGACTTCCCTGAAAAAAGGGTTCGAAGATCATGGCGCGTTCCTCTTGCGGAATGGGTGTGCCTGTATTGATGACATCAATATAAACCCGTGCGCCATGTAAACTGCTGCGAAGGCAAATGTTACCGGATTCAGCCCCGTAGTGCACCGCATTGGAGTAAAGATTATCCAGCACGCTCATCAGCAACATGGGTTCCGCCAGGCATGCTGTTGCCTTGAGATCAACGTCGGTATGCATCATTTTAGTCCGAGCTGGCAGGCTGTGAGCGGAAACTACCGTCTCCACCAACGGTGCCAACTCAACATTCTCCAGTTCCACCGCGCCATCTGCCTGTTTACGGTTGTAATCAAGCAGTTGTTCTATAAGTTTTTGCAAATTGCGGCTGCTGCTGTCGAGGATGCTTACCACCTCTTTTTGCTCTGGCGTAAGCGGCCCGACAACCTGGTCAGCCAGTAATTCAGTGCCCTCGCGCATACTCGCCAGTGGCGTTTTTAATTCATGAGATAAATGTCTTAAAAATTGATGGCGCTGGGATTCCAGCCATGACAGGCGTTCACTTAACCAAAGAATACGTTGCCCTACCGAGCGTAACTCGCTCGGTCCACTAAACGAGACGCTATTACCCAGTGAGCGTCCTTCCCCCAGACGGTTGATCATCCGCTCGATATTTTTCACCGGACCAATAATCATTCGGGTGAAAAGCAGCACCATTATCAGACTCACCAGAAACAACACCAGTGACTGCCAGCCGAAATACTGTCCGCGTTCGGCTATCTCTCGCTGGAGTTGCTGCCCGCGTGAAAACACCACGGTGCGCGTGGCCTGTACCATTTCGGCATTGGCATTGGCAAAGGCTTCCAGACGCGCGGCAGCCGCCGCATCCGGCCCACTGTTGTTACACTGGAGTTGGGCAAGATTGTTCAAATCCTGACGCAATGCCTGGTAAAGTTTATCGTCCGGCAGCACGCCAGCGTGGGCATCGAGCATTTCGCTGTAACGTTTACGCTGGCTTTGATAGACCTTCGCCAGGGTTGAGTCGTCCAGCACGCAATACTGACGGTAGCTACGCTCCATCTCTAGTGCCGCATTAGTCATTGCCTCACTGCGCCGGGCGTCAATAAGCGTTGTGCGATTGACCAGCGCCGCCTGATCGCTAAGCGCATTAAGGCTTTGCCAGGCTTGCCATGCCAGTACCAGCAGAGGCAGCAGAATCAGCAAGAATGCCAGCATGACTAATTGTCGTAATGAACGGGGAAAAACGGGCCAGCGTTTCAAGGTGTTACTCTCGTCAGACGCGAATAGCCAGATGCTAACCGAGGGGAAGTTCAGATACAACAAAGCCGGGAATTACCCGGCTTTGTTGTGGAATAAGGCGGTGCCTAACTCGACGTTTCGCCCGATGGTTGATATAGCTACGCTGATATCAGAAGTTGGACGGCAGGCACCTTGTTGTGCGTCATTCGAATTTTATGTAGCACGTCCCGAAGGGGCTGACATAAGTGGGTGAATGAGCCACTGGTTATTATTATGCAGTAACTGTGCCAATAAATAAAATGGTTTGATAACGTACTGATAAAACATAGCTTTAATGAATTAATGGTTGTTCCATTGGTTGGCTATAAATCAGCCAGTGTGTCGCTTAAAAGAGACGCCCAAAGCTTAAATTATTCGTTTTAAATTAAATCAATAAGTTATATGTCACCTATAAGCGACACGGCAAACCACCCATTGTCGTGATTTACAGACACAAAAAAAAGCTCCCGGAGTTGGGAGCTTATAATTGTTGGCTAAGTGGTTGTGTGTAATGCCGGATGCGGCGTGAAAGCCTTATCCGGCCTACAAAACAATGGGTTGCGTGAAATTTCCGCAGCCTTACCCTAGTTGCTTACGCGCATTGCGGAAAATACGCATCCACGGACCATCCTCGCCCCAGTTTTCCGGGTGCCAGGAGTTGCTGACAGTACGGAAAACACGCTCCGGGTGCGGCATCATAATGGTGACTCGACCACTTTCAGTCGTGACCGCCGTAATACCATTCGGGGAACCGTTCGGGTTAGCCGGGTAGGTTTCGGTGACTTTGCCGAAATTATCGACATAGCGCAGCGCAACCAGCCCTTTGCTTTCCAGTGCCGCCAGATGCGCCGCGTCGCGTACTTCAACGCGCCCTTCACCGTGAGACACAGCAATCGGCATCTGCGAGCCCACCATCCCCTGCAACAGCAGAGACGGGCTTTGGGTCACTTCAACCAGGCTGAAACGCGCTTCAAAGCGATCGGAGGTGTTACGCACGAAACGAGGCCACAGCTCGCTACCTGGGATCAGCTCACGCAGATTAGACATCATCTGGCAACCGTTACATACCCCCAGCGCCAGCGTTTGCGGACGATGGAAGAAGGTTGCAAACTCATCGCGTACACGGTTGTTGAACAGAATAGACTTCGCCCAACCTTCACCGGCACCCAGCACATCACCGTAGGAGAAACCACCGCACGCGACCAGGGCGTGGAAATCCTCCAGACCAGTGCGTCCAGCCAGCAGATCGCTCATATGCACGTCGATAGCGTCGAAGCCCGCACGATGGAAAGCTGCCGCCATTTCAACATGCGAGTTCACGCCTTGCTCACGCAGTACGGCAACTTTCGGGCGCGCGCCAGTAGCGATAAACGGAGCTGCCACATCTTCGTTGATATCGAACGACAGTTTCACATTCAGGCCCGGATCAGCGTCGTTGGATTTCGCCTGATGTTCCTGATCGGCGCACTCCGGGTTGTCACGCAGGCGCTGCATCTGCCAGGTGGTTTCTGCCCACCAGACACGCAGCGTGGTGCGGCTTTCGCTGTATACCGACTGGCCGTTGGCGGTAATCACAAAACGGTCACCGGAAACCGCCTGGCCAACATAATGGACGCAATCAGCAAGGCCATGCTGTGCCAGTACCGCTTCGACTGCTTCACGGTCAGCGGCACGAACCTGAATCACCGCTCCCAGTTCTTCGTTAAACAACGCCGCCAGGTAATCGTCGCCCAGAGAGGCGATATCCGCTTCAATGCCGCAATGACCGGCAAATGCCATTTCCGCCAGCGTTACCAGCAGGCCACCGTCAGAGCGGTCGTGGTACGCGAGCAGCTTACGCTGTGCAACCAGCGCCTGAATCGCGTCATAGAAACCTTTCAGTTGCGCGACGTCGCGCACATCAGCCGGTTTGTCGCCAAGCTGACGATAAACCTGCGCCAGTGCCGTTGCGCCCAGCGCATTATTGCCAAGGCCCAGATCAATCAGCAGCAGTGCGTTATCTTCGGTAGAAAGCTGCGGCGTGATGGTGTGACGCACATCGTCCACGCGGGCAAATGCAGAAATAACCAGCGACAGCGGCGAGGTCATTTCGCGCTCTTCGCTACCTTCCTGCCAGCGGGTTTTCATCGACATTGAATCTTTACCCACCGGGATCGTCAGGCCCAGCGCCGGACAAAGCTCTTCGCCCACGGCTTTAACGGCTTCATACAGGCCCGCATCTTCACCAGGGTGGCCTGCCGCCGCCATCCAGTTGGCGGAAAGTTTAATGCGTTTGATATCGCCAATCTGTGTTGCGGCAATATTGGTTAACGCTTCACCGACCGCCAGACGGGCAGAGGCGGCGAAATCCAGCAGTGCAACTGGCGCACGTTCGCCAATTGCCATCGCTTCGCCATAGTAGCTGTCGAGGCTGGCAGTAGTGACCGCACAGTTAGCGACCGGCACCTGCCACGGGCCAACCATCTGATCGCGCGCCACCATGCCGGTTACGCTACGGTCGCCAATGGTAACGAGGAAAGTTTTTTCCGCCACGGTCGGCAGATGCAGCACACGTTTCACCGCGTCAGCAATGGTGATCCCTTCACGGGCCAGCGCATCGCCTTTCGCTTTCAGCGTTTGCACATCGCGGGTCATCTTCGGCGTTTTGCCCAGCAGTACGTCCAGCGGTAGATCGATCGGCTGATTATCAAAATGACGATCGTGCAGAGAAAGATGCAGTTCTTCGGTCGCTTCACCAATCACCGCGTAGGGCGCGCGTTCACGCTTACACAGTTCGTCAAACAGTGGTAACTGATCGGCAGCAACCGCCAGCACGTAGCGTTCCTGGGATTCGTTACACCAGATTTCCAGCGGGCTCATGCCCGGTTCGTCGCTCAGGATATCGCGCAGTTCAAATTTACCGCCGCGCCCACCGTCGCTCACCAGTTCCGGCATCGCGTTAGAAAGACCGCCTGCGCCAACGTCGTGGATAAACAGAATTGGGTTGGCATCACCAAGCTGCCAGCAACGGTCGATCACTTCCTGGCAACGACGCTCCATCTCCGGGTTGTCGCGCTGTACGGAAGCAAAGTCGAGGTCGGCATCAGACTGACCAGACGCCATAGAAGACGCCGCGCCGCCGCCAAGACCGATATTCATTGCCGGGCCGCCGAGAACGACCAGCTTCGCACCAACGTTGATCTCGCCTTTTTGTACGTGATCGGCGCGAATGTTGCCGATCCCGCCCGCCAGCATGATCGGTTTGTGATAACCGCGCAGCTCTTCGCCGTTGTGGCTGTTCACTTTTTCTTCATAAGTACGGAAGTAGCCGTTCAGCGCCGGACGACCAAATTCGTTGTTAAATGCCGCGCCGCCCAGCGGACCTTCGGTCATGATGTCCAGCGCGGTGACAATGCGCTCAGGCTTACCGAAATCTTCCTCCCACGGCTGTTCGAAGCCAGGAATTCGCAGGTTGGAAACGGAGAAACCAACCAGACCGGCTTTCGGCTTCGCGCCGCGCCCGGTGGCACCTTCATCGCGGATTTCACCGCCGGAACCGGTCGCCGCGCCCGGCCACGGAGAAATTGCCGTCGGGTGGTTGTGAGTTTCGACTTTCATCAGAATATGCGCCGGTTCCTGATGGAAATCGTAGCGGCCCGTTTCGTGGTCAGCAAAGTAGCGGCCCACTTCAGAACCTTCCATCACCGCGGCGTTATCTTTATACGCAGAGAGAACGTGATCCGGCGTGGTTTCGAAGGTATTTTTGATCATCTTGAACAGCGATTTCGGCTGCTGTTCACCGTCGATAATCCAGTCGGCGTTAAAAATTTTGTGGCGGCAGTGCTCAGAGTTCGCCTGGGCGAACATATAGAGCTCGATGTCGTTCGGGTTACGACCAAGCTTTGTGAAAGCATCTTGCAGATAGTCAATTTCATCTTCCGCCAGTGCCAGGCCAAGACGCAGGTTAGCGTCGATTAGCGCCTGACGGCCCTGCCCCAGCAAATCAACACTGGTGACCGGAGTCGGTTGATGATGCGCAAACAACTGCTCTGCATCATCTAAAGCAAAAAAGACCGTTTCCATCATGCGGTCGTGCAGTTCAGCGGTAACCTGCTGCCACTGTTCATTGGTCAGCGTAGCGGCTTCTACATAGTAAGCCACGCCGCGCTCAAGGCGGTTTACCTGTTGCAGCCCGCAGTTATGGGCGATATCGGTCGCTTTTGAAGACCAGGGAGAGATGGTGCCTGGACGCGGGGTCACCAGCAGTAATTTGCCTTCCGGGGCATGGCTGGCGAGTGCCGGACCATATTTCAACAGGCGTTCAAGTTGCGCGTGCGCTTCTTCGTTTAACGGCGCATTGAGGTCAGCAAAATGGACATACTCGGCGTAAATGTTGTGAACCGGGAGCCTGGCAGCCTGAAAACGCGCCAGCAGTTTATTGATTCGGAATGCCGACAGTGCAGGCGAACCACGCAGAATTTCCATCATAAGTCTCTCGTCTTCTAAGCTTTCGGTGTACCCAAGGGGGGGAAACGGGCGTCATTATAAAGAATCTGATGCGCTGACGAAACCGTTTGCGTGGAAATAAAATCACCATCGTGAATTAGCAACGCGTGCCGCCAATGGCTCTAATAAGTTGCCAACTGGCACAGGTTTACGCAAAATGCCGCTCATTGATGATTATACCTTTGTTTAGCATATCGTTTTTTCAAGCCAGGACACGAACGACACAGAGAATTAACTAATTGAAAAAATTAAAGATTAATTATCTGTTCATTGGCATTCTGGCACTGCTTCTTGCGGTAGCTCTCTGGCCGTCTATTCCGTGGTTTGGTAAAGCCGACAACCGTATCGCCGCCATTCAAGCGCGGGGAGAATTGCGCGTGAGCACCATTCATACTCCCCTCACCTGGAATGAGATTAACGGTAACTCTTCCGGGCTGGATTATGAGTTGGCCAAACAATTTGCCGACTACCTCGGTGTGAAACTGAAAGTGACCGTACGGCAGAATATCAGCCAGTTGTTTGACGATCTCGACAACGGCAACGCCGACCTGCTGGCAGCAGGTCTGGTTTATAACAGTGAGCGGGTAAAAAACTATCAGCCTGGTCCTACCTATTATTCCGTTTCACAACAACTGGTTTACAAAGTGGGTCAATATCGCCCACGCACGCTGGGCAATTTGACGGCGGAACAGCTCTCCATCGCACCAGGACACGTCGTCGTTAACGATCTACAAAGACTGAAAGAAACTAAATTCCCGGATTTAAGCTGGAAGGTGGACGACAAAAAAGGCTCAGCGGAATTACTGGAAGATGTCATCGGAGGTAAGCTGGATTACACCATTGCTGATTCTGTCGCCATCAGCCTGTTCCAGCGAGTTCACCCGGAACTCGCCGTGGCACTCGATATCACCGATGAACAACCAGTGACCTGGTTTAGCCAGTTAGATGACGATAATACCCTTTCCGCAGCTCTGCTCGACTTCTTCAACAAAATGAATGAGGACGGCACGCTGGCACGCATTGAAGAGAAATACCTGGGGCATGGCGATGATTTTGATTATGTCGATACACGCACATTTTTACGCGCCGTCGATGCGGTGCTGCCACAATTAAAACCTTTGTTTGAGAAATACGCCGAGGAAATTGACTGGCGTTTGCTGGCGGCTATTGCTTACCAGGAATCACATTGGGACGCGCAGGCCACCTCGCCAACCGGTGTGCGTGGCATGATGATGTTGACCAAAAATACCGCGCAAAGCCTGGGCATTACCGATCGTACCGATGCTGAACAAAGCATCAGCGGCGGCGCGCGTTATTTGCAGGATATGATGAGTAAAGTGCCGGAAAGCGTGCCAGAAAATGAACGGATTTGGTTTGCGCTCGCTGCTTACAATATGGGTTATGCGCATATGCTGGATGCTCGCGCCCTGACGGCAAAAACCAAAGGTAATCCAGACAGCTGGACCGATGTTAAACAACGTCTGCCTTTACTTAGCCAGAAACCCTATTACAGCAAGCTGACTTACGGTTATGCGCGGGGACATGAAGCTTACGCCTATGTCGAGAATATCCGTAAGTATCAGATTAGTCTGGTGGGGTATCTGCAAGAGAAAGAAAAGCAGGCAACAGAAGCGGCGATGCAACTGGCTCAGGATTATCCGGCAGTGTCGCCAACAGAATTGAGTAAAGGGAAATTTCCTTTTCTCTCGTTTCTTTCACAGTCGTCATCTAACTATCTGACACACTCCCCTTCGCTGCTGTTTTCCAGGAAGGGAAGTGAAAAGAAGCAAAATTAATCCGCAGAAGATTGCGCTTTTTTCTGCGCTTTGATTTCCTGACGGCGCATGCGAAAGAAGTCGCTGAGCAGCGCTGCACACTCTTCCGCCAATATCCCTTCCGTGATTTCTACCCGGTGATTCATGCCCGGATGGTGCAACACATCCATTAATGATCCGGCAGCCCCCGTTTTCGCATCACGTGCACCAAAAACTACACGACCAATCCGGCTGTGAATCATCGCTCCGGCGCACATCACACACGGCTCCAGCGTGACATATAATGTGGCATCGATCAGGCGATAATTTTGCATCACCAGACCGCCCTGACGCAGGGCCATGATTTCAGCGTGCGCGGTAGGATCATGCCGACCAATCGGACGATTCCAGCCCTCGCCGATTACCCGGTTGTTATGCACTAATACCGCGCCGACCGGTACTTCCCGCTCGTCCCAGGCACGTTTTGCCAGTGTCATGGCATGGCGCATCCAGTATTCGTGACTAAATTCGACTTCAGACAAAAAGAAAACTCCGGTTATAAAAGCGCGGCGCATTATACACGGACGCTATGCTTTACTCTATTCCAGTTGCTGGAGTTCACCGCGCGGGGTTACTCGCCAACGATGCTGGCAGAAATAAAGCAGCGGGTTGTCCTGATTACTGTCGCTGTAACCACTGTACAACCGCAGTGGCGTGCCGATTTTGCGTTCCAGTTGCGCGACCTTCTCATGCCCGAGGCAACGCATTGTCAATACCCAGCCGCCATAACCACGCTGAATTTGGCTGGCGATAAGATTCACCCGCGGTAACCAGGGCGTATCGAAATAGACCGCTTCAACCAGCGGCTGTGGAGAACCGGTAATCAACCAGATATCAGCATCAGAACTGAGCAAGTAGGTGGTCAGGCGCTCTTGCACCAGCGGAAAGGCAGTCACATTGTCGCGAAACCAGTGTACAAAATCGGCTTGTAATGCCTGTAAACGCGCTTCGCTGTGACCAAAAGTGCATCCCCACAATAGCAGACTCATCGGCCAGCGCGCAGCACGGCCTTTTATCAATAATGCCATGACAATAACCGGCAATAGCGGCAGGACAAGCAGTGTATTCAGCGGTTGGCGACGCAGTAAGTAGCGCAGAAAACTACCGAACATATCCTGTTGATGCAATGTTCCATCTAAGTCAAAAAACACCACACGACGCTCGTGAGTTGCCAAACCATACTCCTCTGGACTGAAACATCCTGATTAATCATCGCTACTACATAGCCTAACAGATAGATCATCACTTTTCCGGCAACAATCTACCGTATAATGCTGAATGGAATTTTTAATTCATAGATCTTACAAGCTATGGAATATAATATTCACTCGCTTGTGTCTCATATTGCCTGTTGTCGCCATTATTTTATCGCGAGGAAAGATATGAACGGCTTACTTCGTATTCGTCAGCGTTACCAGCAGCTTGCCCAGAGTGATAAAAAACTGGCGGACTATCTCCTGCTACAACCTGATACGGCGCGCCATTTAAGTTCGCAGCAATTGGCCAACGAAGCTGGTGTCAGTCAATCCAGCGTAGTGAAATTCGCACAAAAACTCGGCTATAAAGGTTTTCCAGCCTTAAAACTGGCGTTAAGCGAAGCTCTGGCGAGCCAGCCGGAATCCCCTTCTGTCCCCATTCATAACCAAATTCGCGGTGATGATCCGCTGCGACTGGTGGGTGAAAAACTCATAAAAGAAAACACGGCTGCCATGTATGCGACACTGAACGTTAACAGTGAAGAGAAATTGCATGAATGCGTGGTGATGCTGCGTTCTGCGAGGCGGATTATTTTGACTGGCATTGGCGCTTCGGGTCTGGTAGCGCAAAACTTTGCCTGGAAACTGATGAAGATTGGTTTCAATGCTGCCGCAGAACGCGATATGCATGCGTTGCTCGCTACTGTACAGGCATCTTCACCGGACGACCTGTTATTAGCCATCTCTTACACTGGTGTACGACGTGAGTTAAATCTCGCGGCAGATGAGATGCTGCGCGTGGGTGGAAAGGTGCTGGCAATTACCGGTTTCACGCCGAATGCTCTGCAACAACGAGCGTCCCACTGCCTGTATACTATTGCCGAAGAACAGGCGACGAATAGTGCATCGATCTCCGCTTGTCATGCTCAGGGAATGCTTACAGATTTGCTGTTCATTGCGCTAATCCAGCAGGACCTGGAACTGGCGCCTGAGCGCATTCGCCACAGCGAAGCACTGGTGAAAAAACTGGTTTGAGCAAAGAATGCGCGTATAATGCCCGCCCGGTTTGTGTTGTTTTGAGAGTTTCCTTATGGCGCTGTTAATCACTAAAAAATGCATCAATTGTGATATGTGTGAACCTGAATGCCCGAATGAGGCGATTTCAATGGGAGATCATATCTACGAGATTAACAGCGATAAGTGTACCGAATGCGTAGGTCACTACGAGACGCCAACCTGCCAGAAGGTGTGTCCGATCCCTAATACTATTGTGAAAGATCCGGCGCATGTCGAGACAGAAGAGCAGTTGTGGGATAAATTTGTGCTAATGCATCACGCAGATAAAATTTAATATTCTGATCTGGAAGTAGAGTATTAATTATTTATAGACAAAAGCTTAACGCTATTATATTTATTCAAATGATGACAACAGCATAATCATTCACCAAATGAATTCATATAATATCTGCGCAGACATTTATTTATAATTATTAAAGGCGCGCCTGGCTGGTTAACCTGACGCGCCTTAAGTACGTTTCCTTGTGTTATAAGAACAGAAGGATCAGCTGTAAAACAGCAATGATGACTTTAATGACCCGTTTAAACAGGTATCGACAATCAGTCATTCGTTTTCCTTAAACAAGGAATGCAGCTGTTCAGATTAGCCCTTACATCTCCCCAAAACTGAACGTGCGAGTTATTGAGGATACATGCTGCACTCCACACCAGAGCTTTGACGACACCACTCGTTTCAATGGGGGAATTCAGTGGCATGGTGTAAAGCACAGCAAAATCGCCAATAACGAAGCCAATTTTAATGTACTTACGAATTTGCAGTCACGTTAATATTTCCATCAATATCGCTTTCTTCGTAAAGGCTCGAGTTTTTATGATAAAGATTGCAAGTTGCTTGTAAAAGATAACCACCCTGATCCATAATCGCTGTAGTTGAGGGTGCATGCTGCACAAAATTAAAGTTATGAAGTAAAACCCCCGTTCCTTACCAGTTCGGGGGTTTTACTTTATAAAGAGAACGGTATTATTTTAACTTTCAATAATTACCGTGGCGCAAGCATAATGACGTTCATCTGCCAGCGTCACATGCATATGTGCGACGCCCAGCTTTTCCGCGAGTTTTAATGCCTCGCCCCACAGTCGCAACCGTGGCTTACCAAGCTCATCGTTGAATACTTCAAACTGATTAAACGCCAGACCATTGCGGATCCCGGTTCCAAACGCTTTTGCCGCCGCTTCTTTCACAGCAAAACGCTTCGCCAGAAAACGCACTGGCTGTTGGTGCGTTTTCCAGATTTCCCATTCGTTATCGCTTAATACGCGGCGAGCCAGGCGCTCACCGGATCGGGCGATCACCGCTTCAATGCGAGCGATCTCCACGATATCCGTGCCTAAACCTAATATTGCCATTAGCCACGCGCTTCCAGCATCAGACGCTTCATTTCTGCCACCGCATCTTTCAGTCCGGTCATCACTGCACGACCAATAATGGCATGGCCGATATTCAGTTCATGCATCTCAGGAATGGCGGCAATGGCTTTCACGTTGTGATAGGTCAGACCGTGTCCGGCGTTAACTTTCAGACCGAGGCTTGCGGCAAAGATCGCGGCTTTGGCGATGCGCGCCAGCTCTTGCGCCTGTTCAGCGTCAGTTTTGGCATCGGCATAACAACCAGTATGGATCTCGATAAACGGGGCGCCTACCTCTGCTGCAGCTTTGATCTGCTCTTCATCTGCATCGATAAACAGAGAAACCTGAATCCCGGCATCCGCCAGACGTTTACAGGCATCGCGCATTTTGTCACGCTGACCTGCGACGTCCAGGCCACCTTCGGTTGTCACTTCCTGGCGCTTTTCCGGTACCAGGCAGCAAAAATGAGGCTTCGTCTCAATGGCAATCGCCAGCATCTCTTCGGTCACCGCCATTTCCAGATTCATGCGGGTATCCAGCGTCTGACGCAGGATGCGCACGTCGCGGTCAGTAATGTGGCGACGATCTTCACGCAAATGCACGGTAATGCCATCCGCGCCAGCCTGCTCGGCAATAAACGCGGCCTGCACCGGGTCGGGGTAAGCAGTACCACGTGCATTACGCAGCGTTGCGATATGGTCAATGTTGACGCCCAACAGTAATTCAGCCATGACAATCCTCATCAGTCATTATGTGTTTGCACTGTTCGCTTAGGTATAAACTGCCGGAACAGTTCCCTGCTCTTTAATGGTTTACCGCCAAGATACGGCTTAAGCGCCATGCGGGTAAAGCGTTTCGCGGCACGCAATGTGTCTGCGTCAGGAAATTCCCGCGTGTGTAACGCTTTCAACTGCCTCCCGGTGAAGGTTTTATTGTCGATAACGACGCTTGCGATAAACCCTTTTTCTTCGCGATAACGATACGTCATGGTGTCATCCACCGGTTCGCCGCTACCTGCACAATGGGTAAAATTGACGCCATAACCCAGATGCCCGAGCAATGCCAGTTCGAAGCGGCGCAACGCGGGTTCCGGTGTGCCTGTGGCTCCAGCCAGAGACTGGATGCAGTGCAAGTAATCGAAAAAGAGTTCCGAGAAGCGCGTCTCGTATTCCAGCACGCGGGAGAGAAGTTCGTTGATGTACAGACCGCTGTAAAGCGTGATACCGCTTAATGGCAGCGCCAATGAGACAGCTTCAGCACTGCGCAGTGTTTTGACTTCACCGCGCCCACCGAAGCGAAGCAAGAGAGGCGTGAAAGGCTGTAATGCACCTTTCAGGGTAGAGCGTTTAGAGCGTGCGCCTTTGGCAACCAGACGCACGCGACCCGACTCCTCCGTGAAGACATCCAGCATCAGGCTGGTTTCGCTCCACGGGCGACTATGCAGGACAAATGCGCGCTGCCAGCCTTCCATCATACTCGTCGCCTTTCAAGTTGCAGGTGCCTTGGCTGCACCCGTTCCCCCTGGTCACTTACTTTAGTAAGCTCCCAGGGATTCACGGTCTTGCCGCCTTCCTGCACCTCGAAAGTCATAGAGTATGCTAATTAAAGATCGTCAACGTAACCGAGACTACGCAGTGCGCGTTCGTCATCAGCCCAGCCGGATTTCACTTTCACCCACAGCTCAAGGTGGACAGGCGCTTCGAACATTTCCTGCATGTCTTTACGCGCTTCAATACCGATGGTTTTGATCTTGGCCCCTTTGTTGCCAATGACCATCTTCTTCTGCCCTTCGCGCTCAACGAGAATCAAACCGTTGATGTCATAACCACCACGTTCATTGGTGACAAAACGTTCGATCTCCACGGTCACGGAGTACGGCAGTTCTGCGCCGAGAAAACGCATCAGTTTTTCACGGATGATTTCAGACGCCATAAAACGCTGCGAGCGATCGGTGATGTAATCTTCCGGGAAGTGATGGGTCGCTTCAGGCAGATGCTTACGCACGATTGCCGCAATAGTGTCGACATTCAGCCCGGTTTCGGCAGAGATCGGCACAATATCGAGGAAGTTCATCTGGCTTGCCAGGAACTGCAGATGCGGCAGCAGATCGGCTTTCTCCTGCACGTTGTCCACTTTGTTCACCGCGAGGATCACCGGCGCTTTGCCATCACGCAGCTTGTTGAGCACCATTTCATCGTCCGGTGTCCAACGGGTGCCTTCAACGACAAAAATCACCAGCTCAACGTCGCCAATGGAGCTGCTCGCCGCTTTGTTCATCAGGCGGTTAATAGCACGCTTCTCTTCCATATGCAGGCCCGGGGTGTCGACGTAGATCGCCTGATACGCGCCTTCAGTATGGATACCCACAATGCGGTGACGAGTTGTCTGCGCTTTGCGGGAAGTGATGGAGATTTTCTGCCCCAACAGTTTGTTCAGCAGCGTGGATTTGCCAACGTTCGGGCGTCCGACGATGGCAATAAATCCGCAATAACTTTTATCGATGCTCATTCCAGCTCCAGTTTTTTCAACGCCTGTTCGGCGGCAGCCTGCTCAGCCTTACGACGGCTTGAACCTGTGCCAACCACCGGTTCACTCAGGCCGCTGACCTGGCAGTGGATTGTAAATTCTTGATCGTGCGCTTCGCCACGGACCTGAACTACCAGATAAGTCGGCAGCGGCAGATGGCGACCCTGCAAATATTCCTGCAGACGTGTTTTCGGATCTTTTTGTTTATCGCCTGGGCTAATTTCGTCCAGACGGGTTTGATACCAGTTAAGGATTAACTTCTCGACAGTTTGAATATCACTGTCGAGGAATACGCCACCAATTAATGCTTCGACGGTGTCGGCGAGAATTGACTCGCGACGAAATCCACCGCTTTTAAGTTCACCCGGCCCTAAACGCAAGCACTCGCCTAACTCAAATTCGCGTGCCAGTTCTGCCAGCGTATTGCCACGGACCAGCGTGGCGCGCATCCGGCTCATATCGCCTTCATCCACACGCGGGAAACGGTGATACAGCGCATTGGCGATAACGTAGCTCAAGATTGAGTCGCCTAAAAATTCTAAACGCTCGTTATGTTTGCTGCTGGCGCTGCGGTGAGTTAATGCCTGCTGCAGCAGTTCCTGATGATTAAAAGTGTAGCCCAGCTTCCGTTGAAGCCGATTAATTACGATGGGGTTCATGCGATACCAATAAATAAATGCGTCAACAATTCAGCACACGAAACAGACCTGATACACATAGGCTCTGTTAACCGCTTTGTCGCGGATTCATTACGCCATATATGGAAACCAACGCTGTTTCGTGTGCCGTGGCAACCAGAAGGCGCCAACCTTAAACTTCGGGGGAATATTCTATACACAACGATAAGGGATGTCGTTAGCCTGGGGAGATTTATCTCATAAATAATTCACGTTGCCGCCAGAATGACGACAACGTGAACGAGAAGCAGCAATTAATGGATGCCACCAATGCGACTTAAGCGCACACCTGTCGGCCATTCACCTTCTTGCTTATCGAAACTCATCCAGATTGCCGTTGCCCGACCAACCAGATTCGCTTCCGGCACAAAGCCCCAGTAACGGCTGTCCGCGCTGTTGTCGCGGTTATCGCCCATCATGAAGTATTGACCCGGCGGGACAATCCAGGTTGCCAGTTGCTGCCCTGGCTGCTGGTAATACATACCCACCTGATCCTGGGCGATTGGCACAGTCAGGATACGATGCGTTACATCGCCCAGCGTCTCTTTACGTTCGGAAAGACGAATGCCATTTTCTTTGGTTTCGTTTTTCGGCACTTCAAAGAAGCCACTGGTCGCTTCCCCGCCGTTACGACGCGAGAAGGTCTGTACGAAATCGCTCGGTTCAACGTTGGAATAAGTTACCGGCAGCGCGTTTTCACACGCCTGACCAGAACTGCATCCAGGTTGAATGGTCACTTCTTTCGCGACCGGATCATAAGTGACTTTATCGCCCGGTAAACCTACCGCGCGTTTGATGTAATCAAGCTTCGGATCTTCCGGGTATTTGAAGACCACGATATCGCCACGTTTCGGATGACCGGTTTCGATCAATGTTTTCTGGTAAATAGGATCTTTAATGCCGTAAGCAAATTTCTCTACCAGAATGAAGTCACCGATTAACAGAGTCGGCATCATCGAACCTGACGGGATCTGGAACGGCTCATAAATAAATGAACGCACAATCAATACGATAGCCAGCACCGGAAATACAGAAGCCCCGGTTTCCAGCCAGCCTGGCTTCGGCGCAACCTTTTTCAGTGTTGCTTTATCCAGTGAATCCCCGGCAGCCGCTTGCGCCGCTGCCTGACGTTCCCGTCGTTTAGGTGCGAAAAAGAATTTATCCACGCACCATAAAATGCCCGTCACCAGTGTGGCAATCACCAGAATCAGGGCAAACATATTCGCCATGCCAACTCCTAAGGGTTATTTGTTGTCTTTGCCGACGTGCAGAATGGCAAGGAACGCTTCCTGCGGCAGCTCAACGTTACCGATCTGCTTCATACGTTTCTTACCTTCTTTCTGTTTCTGCAGCAGCTTTTTCTTACGGCTGATATCACCACCATAGCATTTAGCCAGTACGTTTTTACGCAGCTGCTTCACGGTAGAACGCGCAATGATGTGCGTTCCAATCGCTGCCTGAATAGCGATATCAAACTGCTGGCGTGGGATCAGATCTTTCATCTTCTCCACCAGCTCGCGACCACGGTTTTGCGAATTATCACGGTGGGTGATCAATGCCAGCGCATCAACACGTTCACCGTTGATTAAGACGTCAACACGCACCATGTCAGAAGCCTGGAAGCGTTTGAAGTTGTAATCCAAAGACGCATAACCACGCGAGGTAGATTTCAGTCGGTCGAAGAAATCAAGCACCACTTCCGCCATCGGGATCTCGTAGGTCAGCGCTACCTGGTTTCCGTGATAGACCATGTTGGTCTGTACACCGCGTTTTTCCACGCACAGGGTAATGACGTTACCGAGATACGCTTGCGGCAGCAGCATGTGACACTCTGCAATCGGCTCGCGCAGTTCGTAGATGTTATTTACCGCTGGCAGCTTGGATGGGCTGTCGACGTAGATAACTTCTTTTGCCGTAGTTTCAACTTCATACACTACTGTCGGTGCTGTGGTAATCAGGTCAAGATCGTATTCACGTTCCAGACGTTCCTGAATGATCTCCATGTGCAACAGGCCGAGGAAGCCGCAGCGGAAACCAAAGCCCAGCGCCGTTGAGCTTTCTGGCTCATAGAACAGTGAAGCGTCGTTCAGGCTGAGTTTGCCCAACGCGTCACGGAAGGCTTCATAGTCGTCGGAACTTACCGGGAACAGACCGGCATATACCTGCGGTTTAACTTTCTTAAACCCAGGCAACGCTTTTTCTGCCGGATTACGCGCCAGCGTTAAGGTATCGCCTACCGGTGCACCGTGGATGTCTTTGATCGCACACACCAGCCAGCCTACTTCGCCGCATTTCAGTTCAGTACGATCAACCTGTTTCGGCGTGAAGATCCCCAGGCGGTCGGCGTTATAGGTCTGCCCGGTGCTCATAACTTTCACTTTGTCGCCCTTACGCAGGGTGCCGTTTTTAATACGGATAAGTGAAACCACGCCCAGGTAGTTATCGAACCAGGAATCGATAATCAGCGCCTGTAGCGGACCTTCTGGATCGCCTTCCGGCGGCGGAATGTCACGCACCAGACGTTCGAGAACATCCTGCACGCCAACGCCGGTTTTCGCGGAGCAGCGCACCGCATCGGTGGCGTCGATGCCAACAATATCTTCAATTTCTTCCGCCACGCGTTCAGGATCGGCTGCCGGCAGGTCAATCTTGTTCAGTACCGGCACCACTTCGAGATCCATCTCCATCGCGGTGTAGCAGTTCGCCAGAGTTTGCGCTTCTACGCCCTGCCCGGCGTCGACCACCAGCAATGCACCTTCACAGGCAGCCAGCGAACGGGAAACTTCATAGGAGAAGTCTACGTGGCCCGGGGTGTCGATAAAGTTAAGCTGATAGGTTTCACCGTCAGACGCTTTGTAGTCCAGCGTCACGCTTTGCGCTTTGATGGTAATGCCACGCTCACGCTCAAGATCCATGGAATCGAGAACCTGCGCCTCCATTTCACGGTCAGACAGGCCACCGCAGATCTGGATAATACGGTCAGACAGCGTCGATTTACCGTGGTCAATGTGAGCTATGATCGAAAAGTTACGTATATTCTTCATAAAGTATGATTATTGTGCCTTAACGCCCGGTTAACCAGGCTTTTAGAAGTCGCTGTTCTGAGCTTAACGTCTGTATTAATAGAAAGGCCGCATTCTACACTACAACATTGAGGCGAGGAAATGTTCATACCGTATGGATTGTGGTATCTGGAAACGTCCTCGCATTTGTTATGCAAAATGCAACAAAGCCAGTGAAATCACTGGCTCGCGTCTTCCGAAGATGTTTCAAACCGCACAAGGCCTGGCGGCAATGCCACGCTTAAGATGATCGGTTGCCATTCAGCCCGGGCAGCAAACTTTCGCGAGTAGCCGCGCGCAATCAGGAATCCACCAACGCCACCAAGAATTGCGCCGCATAACGCCGCGATGTCTGAAGCAAAGAGTAGCTGAAATAACGAAGCAACAAGGAATAATCCCAACAGTGGCGACATATAAACCAGTAATGCGGAACTAAGCAGGCTACCTTCAGCGATTCCTAATTCCACTTTTTGCCCCGGCACTAACGGCTCATCACAGGGTACGACGATGGTATGTGTGGTTTGCGGACCAAGTTTATTCAACACGCGACTGCCGCAGCCAGCGCGGGAAGCGCAGCTGCTGCACGAGGCTTTGACATCACAACTGACCAGCGCCTGCCCGTTTTGCCAGGAGACGACGGTAGCCCACTCTTTGATCATTGTGCGGCCCCGAACTTAATGTTCTCGGCAATGCGTTTCGCCGTTTGCGGCGGTAGTTCACCAACAATAGTGATTTCCGCGTTGTCACGTATGCTGGTGCTGACTGTTCGGCGTCCGGTACGCAACATCTGATCGGTGCTCGATGGCGTCGCGCGGTTAACGTTTACCGAGAAGCTGAACAAGCCGTCTGAATAGAGACGTGATTCGATGGGCATATTGTCCATCGTGGGCAACGGGCGTCGGCTACTGGAGACTTCGCTAAACCCCTGCGGCAACCAGGTTGGAGTCCAGTTGAATTTGGCTTTTTCACCTACAGGAACAGAAAGCAGTGGCGGCAAATTTGCCTTCGCCAGCGTCTGCATACTGCTGCTGATATCCTGATTGACGTTAAAAGCAATCACGCGAAATTGTTCCAGCGTTTCACCATCGCGATCAAGGAGATCAACCCGCATCGGTAATTTCGATTCGGTGTCCATCCACACAATGTAGCTGTAGCGTGTGCCATCACGAGCAACCACGCGAATGACTTCGCAAAGACGATCAGCAATACGCGTGCGTCCCACGGAGATAAAGTCGTAGTAAGGAGAAAGGCGTTTGAAATCGGTATAAATGAGCGATGGCAGAGAATCAACAATGTAATCGCCATTAAGAGTAAACGGTTCAAGGCCCGGCTCAAAGTAGCTGATTTCATTGCCGCGCTGTACCACTTCCCGGCGCGGGCCATCCATTTGCAACAGCTGTGCAAGCGGACGGTTATCGAGGCGTGCATGTCGATAACGCAGAGACTCAACACCCTGTTTATTGATGCTGATGAATGACAGCTCGTAATTCAGTGACTGGCTGGCCAGGTTCATCTGCTGTAATAACGCCCCGGACGCGGGAGTGGCCGAGGCGTTAGCAGAGAATAACAGGCTACCTGTCACTAATGACATGGCAAACCAAAGTTGCTTCATTACTGCGATTGCGTTCCTAAAGTTTGAATTCCTGGCACCTGTACAGCGGCTTGCTGTGTTTGTGCCTGCTCAAACTGAAGCTGTTCAGAGTGGAGTCGACGTTGCAGTTCGTAATCCTGCAACATGGCATTAATGCGACGACGCTGCTCCTGTACCTGCTGCTGTTGACCATTGTTTGCGGTCGCTTCAGAAGGTACTCCCAGACTTACCGGACTGGCTTTCCCCATCATCGGCAGAGTATTAAATACCGGTGTTTCGGGCTGCTGGGACGTTTCAGATTGTCCATTATAGTGCTGGACGCCAACGATAACTGCAAGCGATACACATGCCGCTACGCCCATTTGGGTAAGCTGTGCCGCCCATGGACGTACTTTCTGCCAGAATGGCATTTTCTGCCATTGATGCGGCGCAGGCTGGGCCTCTGGGATCAATGTCGTCGGTTGACGAACGGGCTCTTCTTCAATGGCGGCCATCACGCGTGATGAAATATCGAAATGAAGCAACTCAGGAGTATCACCCCGCATAGAGTCACGGATTAAGTGATAGCTTTCCCAGGTTTTCTGCATTTCCGGGTTGTGAGCCAGTTCGTTAAGCAGCTCACTATCCAGCGTTTCGCCATCCATTAAAGCGGAAAGTTGTTCTTTCTGCATGCCTAATACCCTTATCCAGTATCCCGCTATCGTCAACGCCTGATAAGCGGTTGAACTTTGTTATCAATAGCTTCCCTCGCTCGGAAGATACGTGAACGCACCGTACCTACCGGACAATCCATGATAGCGGCTATCTCTTCATAGCTCAGGCCATCCAGCTCCCGCAAGGTTATTGCCATGCGTAAATCTTCCGGGAGGGACTCAATAGTTCGGAAAACTATCTGTCTCAGTTCTTCTGACAACATTAAGTTCTCAGGGTTCGAAATTTCTTTCAACGCGCCGCCACTTTCGAAGTTTTCTGCTTCAATGGCATCCACATCACTGGAAGGTGGACGACGCCCCTGAGCAACCAGGTAATTTTTCGCTGTATTTACAGCAATCCGATACAGCCATGTATAAAAAGCACTATCTCCCCGGAACGAATCCAGCGCACGATAGGCTTTAATAAAAGCTTCTTGTACCACATCGGGAACATCACCCGACGGCACATAGCGGGAAACCAGACTCGCCACTTTATGCTGATAGCGCACTACCAGTAAGTTAAAAGCTTTCTGATCTCCCTTCTGGACCCGTTCAACCAGGACCTGGTCCGTTAACTGCTCGCTCATCCGAGGTAAAGTCTCCCCAAACCAAATTTCCACGCGCTATCGAAACGCCACTCCATTAGCTGCAATTTGAGCAAGCAAAACGTTAGAGTGTCTCGTTTTTGTAAAGTTCCGTAACGCATCTGTTTTTGTTTGTCATGCTGTAGACGGATCATTATCTATCATTATAAGTCTACAGAATCTGAACATCGCATTATCTGTGTAGAAATGCCCATTTAACTGCCTGAAGAGTACCCCAACGGCCTTTTTATTTCACCACCTAATCCTCCGCCAGCAAGCAACTTCTCTTTTTTCCACCGTCCAGGATCTCCCTGTTTAGCCATTGTAACAAATATTAAAATAGCAGGTGTTTAATTACACAACGTGATGCTATGCTGACCAAACCGTGTTTAGTAAATTAAACAAACAAAATGAATACTCTTCCTGAACATTCTTGTGATGTGCTGATTATCGGTAGCGGCGCAGCCGGGCTTTCACTGGCACTACGTCTGGCTGACCAGCATCAGGTCATCGTTCTTAGCAAAGGCCCGGTAACGGAAGGCTCAACATTTTATGCCCAGGGCGGAATCGCCGCCGTGTTTGATGAAACTGACAGCATTGACTCGCATGTGGAAGATACATTAATTGCTGGCGCCGGTATTTGCGATCGCCATGCGGTTGAGTTTGTCGCCAGCAACGCGCGTTCCTGCGTGCAATGGCTAATCGATCAGGGAGTGTTGTTTGATACCCATGTGCAGCCAAATGGCGAAGAAAGCTATCATCTGACTCGTGAAGGTGGGCATAGTCACCGTCGTATTCTTCATGCTGCCGATGCCACTGGTAGAGAAGTAGAAACCACGCTGGTGAGCAAGGCGCAGAACCATCCGAATATTCGAGTGCTGGAACGCAGCAATGCGGTTGATCTGATCGTTTCTGACAAGATTGGTCTGCCTGGAACGCGACGGGTTGTCGGCGCGTGGGTGTGGAACCGTAATAAAGAAACCGTGGAAACTTACCATGCTAAAGCGGTGGTGCTGGCAACTGGCGGTGCGTCGAAGGTTTATCAGTACACCACCAATCCGGATATTTCTTCTGGCGATGGCATTGCTATGGCGTGGCGCGCAGGCTGCCGGGTTGCCAATCTCGAATTTAATCAGTTTCACCCTACCGCGCTGTACCATCCACAGGCACGGAATTTCCTGTTAACGGAAGCCTTACGCGGCGAAGGCGCTTATTTGAAACGCCCGGACGGCACACGTTTTATGCCTGATTTTGATGATCGCGGCGAACTGGCCCCACGCGATATTGTCGCCCGCGCCATTGACCATGAGATGAAACGCCACGGCGCGGATTGTATGTTCCTTGATATCAGCCATAAGCCCGCCGAATTTATTCGCCAGCATTTCCCGATGATCTATGAAAAGTTGCTCGGGTTGGGTATTGACCTCACGAAAGAACCGGTGCCGATTGTGCCTGCTGCGCACTATACCTGCGGCGGCGTAATGGTTGACGATCATGGACGTACGGACGTTGATGGCCTGTATGCCATTGGCGAAGTGAGTTATACGGGCTTACATGGTGCTAACCGCATGGCCTCTAACTCCTTGCTGGAGTGTCTGGTCTATGGCTGGTCGGCAGCGGAAGATATTACAAAACGTATGCCTTATGCGCGTGGCGTCAGTACGTTACCGCCGTGGGATGAAAGCCGTGTTGAGAATCCTGACGAACTGGTGGTGATTCAACATAACTGGCACGAGTTACGCCTGTTTATGTGGGATTACGTCGGCATTGTGCGCACAACAAAACGTCTTGAGCGCGCTCTGCGGCGTATCAATATGTTGCAACAGGAAATAGACGAATATTACGCACACTTCCGCGTATCAAATAATTTGCTGGAACTGCGTAATCTGGTGCAGGTTGCCGAGTTGATTGTTCGCTGTGCAATGATGCGTAAGGAAAGTCGGGGGTTGCATTTCACGCTGGATTATCCGGAACTGCTCACGCATTCCGGTCCATCGATCCTTTCCCCCGTCAATCATTACATAAATAGATAAAAAGCCTGGGTCAGCGCCGTATACGCTTCGGAATAGTTCTGGTCTGGCCCACGAATGACTAAGCGATCGCAAAAGCACTCCCCCGCCAGTGGGGAGAATGCCAGCAGCACCCGATGCGGCAATCGCGCTTCGTTTTCTGCCACATCCGTTCGCAAACGTAAATGCCACCCCATGCTTAATGCCAGCTCCGTAAAACTATTACCGATTTGCTCTGGCAACACCACGCAGAAAAATCCCTCTTCGGTAATGCACTCTGCCGCGCAAGTCAGCAAGGATTGATGATCCAGCGTGGTGGTATAGCGCGCCTGTTCCCGCTGCGGTGTCGCACACTCCACTCCCTGCTGATAATACGGCGGGTTGCTGATGATTAAATCGAAGCGTGCTGTCTGCTGTGTGATCCACTGCTGAATATCTGCCGTATGGACATTAATCCGCTCTGCCCACGGAGACTGGTTAATATTCTCCTGCGCCTGAGCTGCAGCTTCACTTTCCAGTTCAACTGCATCAATCATCACGCTGTCATCGGTTCGCTGCGCCAGCATCAGTGCCAACAACCCGCTACCAGTGCCGATATCAAGGCAGCGTTTTACCCCTGCCACCGGAGCCCATGCGCCAAGCAAAATTCCATCCGTTCCCACTTTCATCGCACATCGTTCGTGGCCGACAAAAAACTGTTTAAAAGTAAATCCATTACGACGAAGCACGGATGTAGACTGTGACATGTAAATAAAACCTTGCTGAAAAAACGGCGATAGCACCGGGTAAGAACAATACCTGAGAAGCGATATCCATACAAACAGATGAAGATTGCAGCCGTAACGTCTATAATCAGCGCCCCACACAGAGGTAGAACATGACTGTAACGACTTTTTCCGAACTTGAACTCGACGAAAGCCTGCTGGAAGCCCTCCAGGATAAAGGTTTCACTCGCCCGACCGCCATTCAGGCTGCCGCCATTCCGCCTGCGCTCGATGGCCGTGATGTACTCGGTTCTGCGCCGACAGGCACCGGTAAAACGGCGGCGTATCTGCTGCCAGCGTTGCAGCACCTGCTCGATTTCCCACGTAAGAAATCCGGTCCGCCGCGTATTTTGATCCTCACCCCAACTCGCGAGCTGGCGATGCAGGTGGCCGATCATGCCCGCGAACTGGCGAAACATACGCATCTGGATATCGCCACTATCACCGGCGGCGTGGCCTATATGAACCACGCAGAAGTTTTCAGCGAAAACCAGGACATCGTGGTCGCCACGACCGGACGTCTGCTGCAATACATAAAAGAAGAGAACTTCGATTGCCGCGCAGTTGAAACGCTGATCCTCGACGAAGCTGACCGGATGCTGGATATGGGCTTCGCTCAGGATATCGAGCATATTGCTGGCGAAACGCGCTGGCGTAAACAGACCCTGCTCTTTTCCGCAACGCTGGAAGGCGATGCGATTCAGGATTTTGCCGAGCGTCTGCTGGAAGATCCGGTGGAAGTTTCTGCGAATCCGTCTACCCGTGAGCGCAAAAAAATTCATCAGTGGTATTACCGCGCCGATGATCTTGAGCATAAAACCGCATTGCTGGTGCATCTGTTAAAACAGCCTGAAGCGACTCGCTCAATCGTATTTGTGCGTAAGCGTGAGCGTGTGCATGAGCTGGCAAACTGGCTGCGTGAAGCGGGCATCAACAACTGCTATCTCGAAGGTGAGATGGTACAAGGCAAGCGTAATGAAGCGATCAAGCGTTTGACCGAAGGCCGCGTTAACGTGCTGGTTGCAACCGACGTTGCCGCACGCGGTATTGACATTCCTGATGTCAGCCACGTCTTTAACTTCGATATGCCGCGCAGTGGCGATACTTATTTGCACCGTATCGGGCGTACCGCTCGCGCCGGTCGTAAAGGCACCGCAATTTCGCTGGTGGAAGCTCATGACCATCTGCTGCTGGGCAAAGTTGGCCGTTACATTGAAGAGCCGATTAAAGCTCGCGTAATTGATGAGTTACGCCCGAAAACGCGTGCGCCAAGCGAGAAGCAGACCGGCAAGCCATCGAAGAAAGTACTGGCAAAACGCGCCGAGAAGAAAAAAGCTAAAGAGAAAGAGAAGCCGCGGGTGAAAAAACGCCATCGCGATACCAAAAATATAGGTAAGCGCCGTAAACCAAGCGGAACGGGCGTGCCACCGCAAACAACAGAAGAGTAATCATAATGCCGGGTTTAAGCCCGGCATTTTTTTATCCAGCCACAAAACACTCTTCAACACACTGAATAAAAGTGTGCATCGCCGGGCTAACCGCTTTTCCAGCATGGTGTGCGCACATTGCCGTAATGGTCTGCGACTGTTCGCCAAAAGGCAATTCAATTAATTCTCCGCTCTCAAGCTCTTTTGCCACCGCAAAGCGGGGCAAGTAACTGACACCGATATTCGCCGCGACACAACGTTTGATGCTTTCGATGCTTATAAGCTCAATGGTGTTTTCCACCGTGATCCGCCGCTGGCGCAGCGTGCTCTCAAATATCTGCCGGAAGACACATTGTGGTTCATTGATAATAAAGCTACAGGCGTTATGTCTTCCCGGCTCAGTAAAATCGACATCTGCAATTTGCGGTGAAGCCACCAGCACCAGCGATTGTTCACCCAACTCACGTCGGTTCAGGGCATCATCATTCCCTACGCGATAAAAGACGCCGACATCGGCCTCATCATTCAGTAGTGCATCACGAATCACGTAACAGTTCAGTGACTGCAATGATAAACGCACTTTTGGTGCGCGTTGCCGAAAACGCTGCAACACCTGCGGCATTCGGTAAGAGAGTAACGTTTCGCCCGAAACAACGCGTAGTTCCCCGTCCGGATCCGACTCCTTTTTGGCAGCCTCACGAAGGGTATCCATCACTCTGGTAAGTTCATAGATGTGCGGCAGCAGCTTTTTCCCTTCGCGGGTAAGGCACATTCGTCGACCAATTTTCTCAAATAACTGTACTGAGAACTCCTGCTCAAGCTGCTGAATATGAAAAGTCACCGTCGACTGTGTGCAACACAATTTTTGCGAAGCTCGCAAAAAAGAACCCTCTTCCACCACGGTTTTTAGGGTAATAAAACGGCGCAGATCCATAATCCCAAACCTATCGAAAATATCGAATTTAGAATGTGAAAACATTCATTTTTTTAAATGTTTTGTGTCGGGTACTGTCTACCAAAACAGAGGAGATAACAAGTGACACCGACCCTTTTAAGTGCTTTTTGGACCTACACCCTGATTACTGCCCTCACGCCAGGACCAAACAATATTCTCGCCCTTAGTTCTGCCACGTCGCATGGGTTTCGTCAGAGTACCCGCGTACTGGCGGGGATGAGTCTGGGATTTTTAATCGTCATGCTACTGTGCGCGGGAATTTCGTTTTCACTGGCTGTTATTGACCCGGCAGCAGTGCATCTGTTGAGTTGGGCGGGGGCGGCATATATTGTCTGGCTGGCGTGGAAAATCGCTACCAGCCCAACAAAGGAAGACGGGCTTCAGGCAAAACCGATCAGCTTTTGGGCAAGCTTTGCGCTACAGTTTGTGAACGTCAAAATCATTTTGTACGGCATTACGGCACTATCGACGTTTGTCCTGCCGCAAACGCAGGCGTTAAGCTGGGTAGTTGGCGTCAGCGTTTTGCTGGCGATGATTGGGACGTTTGGCAATGTGTGCTGGGCGCTGGCGGGGCATCTGTTTCAGCGATTGTTTCGCCAGTATGGTCGCCAATTAAATATCGTGCTGGCACTGTTGCTGGTCTATTGCGCGGTACGCATTTTCTATTAATGAAAAAAAGCGGAAGAGGTCGCCCTCTTCCGCTTAGTAACTTGCTACTTAAGCCTTACAGGCTTTCAGTAAAGGTACGAGCGATAACGTCGCGCTGCTGTTCCGGAGTCAGAGAGTTAAAGCGAACTGCATAACCGGATACACGGATGGTCAGCTGCGGATATTTTTCCGGATGCTTAACTGCATCTTCCAGAGTTTCACGACGCAGAACGTTTACGTTCAGGTGCTGACCACCTTCTACGCGAACTTCTGGTTTAACTTCTACTGGAACTTCACGGTACTCAATGTCACCCAGTTTGCTTACTGCAATCACTTCGTCTTCTGCAAAACCTGCTTTCGCAACGATGCAACGCGCTTCGCCTTTTTCGCTGTCCAGCAGCCAGAAAGAGTTCAGCAGATCGTCGTTAGCGGCTTTAGTAATCTGGATACCTGTAATCATGTGATGCCTCCCCGGCAAAATTATTTGATTTGTTCAGCCTGTCGCGGCCAATTGGTAAAACCATTGTTGCTTGAGTGTATATATACTCCTCAAAGACCCCTGATTCTTTGATTTAAATCAACAAAAAACACACACTAAGTGTAGCAGCAAGTGGATTTTATTGTTTTACATCAACTTATGCGGGTGTGAAATTTTACCAATTTACATTTTTTTACAGTCGATTATGTCTATAAAATGAGCTTGATTTTGTTCTGTAGAAAGAAGCAGTTAAGCTAGGCGGATTGAAGATTCGCAGGAGAGCGAGATGGCTAACGAATTAACCTGGCATGACGTGCTGGCTGAAGAGAAGCAACAACCCTATTTTCTTAATACCCTTCAGACCGTCGCCAGCGAGCGGCAATCCGGCATCACTATCTATCCGCCACAAAAAGATGTCTTTAACGCCTTTCGTTTTACCGAGTTAGGCGATGTCAAAGTCGTGATTCTCGGCCAGGATCCTTATCACGGCCCCGGACAGGCTCACGGCCTGGCGTTTTCTGTTCGCCCCGGTATCCCCACTCCGCCATCATTACTGAATATGTATAAAGAGCTGGAAAACACCGTTCCAGGCTTTACCCGCCCGGCGCATGGCTATCTCGAAAGCTGGGCGCGTCAGGGCGTTCTGCTGCTCAATACCGTATTGACGGTACGCGCAGGTCAGGCGCATTCCCACGCCAGCCTCGGTTGGGAGACGTTTACTGATAAAGTCATCAGCCTCATAAATCAGCATCGCGAAGGCGTGGTGTTTTTGTTGTGGGGATCTCATGCGCAAAAGAAAGGGGCGATTATAGATAAGCAACGCCATCACGTACTTAAAGCACCGCATCCGTCACCGCTTTCTGCGCATCGTGGATTCTTTGGCTGTAACCATTTTGTGCTGGCAAATCAGTGGCTGGAACAACGTGGCGAGACGCCGATTGACTGGATGCCAGTATTACCGGCAGAGAGTGAGTAAATTTGCGGGAAAATGCCGGATGGCAGAGTTGCCACCCGGCTGATTTATCAGGCTTTATTCTGACGCCACCATTCGCCAAGCAGAACGCCAGTTGCGACAGAAATATTCAGTCCAGCAACGTTGCCAGTACCGTCAATCTTCACGCGCAAATCGTTCGGATCGCGTGCGGCATCCGGTAACCCTTCATATTCCTGCCCCAGCACCAGCACCATTTTTTCTGGCAGACTGGTTTTGAACAGCGGTTTACCTTGCTCGCTGGAAGTGGTCACCACGGTGTAGCCCGCCTGACGGAAATCATCCAACACGTCAACAATGTTGTCACCAGTAATCGGCTGAACGTGCTCTGCGCCGCCTTCTGCGGTACGGATAGCCGCACCAGACTCCAGCAGTGCCGCATCCTGCACCACAACGCCTTTCACGCCGAAGTGCGCGCAGCTACGCATCATGCCACCCAGGTTATGCGGGTTAGATTCGTTTTCCAGCGCCAGTACACAATCCTGCGCGCCTGCCTGGCTTACCCACTGCTGCACGGTTGTACCGTTACGCTTTTTGATCAGGAAGCACACGCCGCCGTGATGTTCCGTGCCTGACGCTTTTGTCAGTTCCGCTTCATCCACCACATGGTACGCTTTGCGGTTTGCCGCCATCCAGCGCAAGGCTTCTTTAAAACGTGGCGTTACGCTCTGGATAAACCAGGCGCGAACAATCGCTTCCGGACGGCTCTGGAACAGTGCCTGACATGCATTTTCGCCGTAGACGCGGGTTTCTTCCGCACGCTGACGACGCAAAACTTCTGGATCAATAAAACTTTTACCACTGATGCCACCGTGATCGGCCTTTTCCGGCGTCTCATCACCCGGCGCGCGGGAAACCGTGCGCCACGGCGAATCTTCCCACTTGCGGTCACGGGGCTGACTCTGTTTGTCATCGCGGGCGGGGCGACGGCCACCGTCAGCACGAGATTTTCCTGGACGCCCGCCCCCTTTCCCGGTACGCGGGTTGTGGGTACGTTTATCAGAATCATCATCACTGCGGACATACATCACTTTGACCTTGCCGCTTTTACCTTTCATTTCATCGTTCATGCTTTTCTCCACCAGCGCTGCGCGAAGCGCGCAGATTACCCGAAGTGCGCGCGGTTCGCCATGATTTCGTTCCAAAGCCTGCGTCTATCATACCCATTGAATAAAACAGATTGTTGTCTGGAACAATGTCCCCGATAATATGTAACATATTAGAAACATACCGGCGTCGTTGCCGATAAGTCTCCTTACTCATCCCGAGGTTAGTTATGAATACCGTTTGTACCCATTGTCAGGCCATCAATCGCATTCCCGACGATCGGATCGAAGATGCGGCAAAATGCGGACGCTGCGGTCACGACTTGTTTGACGGAGAGGTGATTAATGCGACCGGTGAAACGCTCGACAAATTGCTGAAAGATGATCTACCTGTGGTGATCGACTTCTGGGCGCCGTGGTGCGGCCCCTGCCGTAACTTCGCGCCAATTTTTGAAGATGTTGCGCAAGAGCGTAGCGGTAAAGTGCGCTTTGTGAAAGTGAATACCGAAGCTGAACGTGAATTAAGCAGCCGCTTTGGTATTCGCAGTATTCCGACGATCATGATTTTCAAAAACGGTCAGGTCGTCGACATGCTTAATGGCGCAGTGCCGAAAGCGCCGTTCGATAGCTGGTTGAACGAATCTCTTTAATCTTACCGGGGCGCATCTTGTGCCCCGTTTTCTCCTCTGCGACAATGGCGTTTTTTCGACGCTCTCTTATGACCGAAAACGCTGTTCTCCAGTTACGCGCCGAACGTATTGCGCGCGCAACACGTCCTTTTCTTGCCCGCGGTAATCGCGTTCGTCGCTGCCAACGCTGTCTTTTGCCAGAGAAATTATGTCTCTGTTCGACAATCACGCCAGCGGAAGCAAAAAGTCGCTTCTGTTTGCTGATGTTCGACACCGAGCCAATGAAGCCCAGTAATACCGGGCGTCTGATTGCTGATATTTTGCCTGATACCGTTGCGTTTCAATGGTCGCGTACCGAACCCTCGCAAGATTTGCTGGATCTGGTACAAAACCCGAACTATCAGCCAATGGTGGTCTTTCCCGCCTCATATGCTGATGAGCAACGGGAAGTGATCTTCACCCCGCCTTCCGGTAAGCCACCGCTGTTTATCATGCTCGATGGTACCTGGCCGGAAGCGCGCAAGATGTTTCGTAAAAGTCCGTATCTGGATAATCTCCCTGTCATTTCCGTCGATCTTTCCCGGCTTTCTGCCTATCGCCTGCGTGAAGCCCAGGCTGAAGGCCAATATTGTACCGCTGAAGTGGCTATCGCACTTTTAGATATGGCGGGCGATACCGGGGCTGCGGCCAGCTTAGGCGAGCATTTCACTCGCTTTAAAACACGCTATCTGGCAGGAAAAACGCAACATCTGGGTAGCATCACAGCAGAACAGTTAGAAAGCGTTTAAAATCATTCGGTCACTTCTGCGGGAGACCGGTATGAGTCAGCGAGGACTGGAAGCACTACTGCGACCAAAATCGATTGCGGTAATTGGCGCATCGATGAAACCCAATCGCGCAGGTTACCTGATGATGCGTAACCTGCTGGCGGGAGGATTTAACGGACCGGTGTTACCGGTGACGCCGGCCTGGAAAGCGGTACAAGGCGTACTGGCCTGGCCGGATATCGCCAGTCTGCCCTTTACGCCCGACCTTGCTGTGCTGTGTACCAATGCCAGCCGCAATCTGGCGCTTCTGGAAGAACTCGGCGAAAAAGGCTGTAAAACCTGCATTATTCTTTCTGCCCCGGCATCGCAACACGAAGATCTCCGAGCCTGCGCCCAGCGTCATAACATGCGCCTGCTTGGACCAAACAGTCTGGGATTACTGGCGCCGTGGCAAGGTCTGAATGCCAGCTTTTCGCCCGTACCAATTAAGCGCGGCAAGCTGGCGTTTATTTCGCAATCGGCTGCCGTCTCCAACACCATCCTCGACTGGGCGCAACAGCGTGAGATGGGGTTTTCCTACTTTATTGCGCTCGGCGACAGCCTGGATATCGACGTTGATGAATTGCTCGACTATCTGGCGCGCGACAGTAAAACCAGCGCCATCCTGCTCTATCTCGAACAGTTAAGCGACGCGCGACGCTTTGTTTCGGCGGCCCGTAGTGCGTCGCGTAATAAACCGATTCTGGTAATTAAAAGCGGACGTAGCCCGGCAGCACAGCGACTGCTCAACACGACGGCAGGAATGGACCCGGCATGGGATGCAGCTATTCAGCGTGCCGGTTTATTACGAGTGCAGGACACTCACGAACTGTTTTCGGCAGTGGAAACCCTTAGCCATATGCGCCCATTGCGTGGCGACCGACTGATGATTATCAGCAACGGTGCAGCGCCAGCTGCGCTGGCGCTGGATGCCTTATGGTCGCGCAATGGCAAGCTGGCAACGCTAAGCGAAGAAACCTGCCAGAAACTACGCGATGCGCTGCCAGAACATGTAGTAATCTCTAACCCGCTCGATCTGCGCGATGACGCCAGCAGTGAGCACTATATTAAAACGCTGGATATTCTGCTCCACAGCCAGGATTTTGATGCGCTGATGGTTATTCATTCGCCCAGTGCTGCTGCTCCCGCCACAGAAAGCGCACTGGCATTAATTGAAGCGGTAAAGCATCACCCTCGCAGCAAGTATGTCTCTCTGCTGACGAACTGGTGCGGCGAACACTCCTCGCAAGAGGCGCGACGTTTATTCAGCGAAGCCGGGCTGCCGACCTACCGCACTCCGGAAGGAACCATCACCGCTTTTATGCATATGGTGGAGTACCGACGTAACCAGAAGCAACTACGCGAAACGCCGGCACTGCCCAGCAATCTGACCTCTAATACCGCAGAAGCGCATCTTCTGTTGCAACAGGCGATTGCCGAAGGGGCAACGTCACTCGATACCCATGAAGTACAGCCAATCCTGCAAGCGTATGGCATGAACACGCTTCCCACCTGGATTGCCAGCGATAGTACCGAAGCGGTGCATATTGCTGAACAGATTGGTTATCCGGTGGCGCTGAAATTACGCTCGCCGGATATTCCACATAAATCGGAAGTTCAAGGTGTCATGCTCTACCTGCGTACAGCCAATGAAGTCCAGCAAGCCGCGAACGCTATTTTCGATCGCGTAAAAATGGCCTGGCCGCAGGCGCGGATCCACGGTCTGCTGGTGCAAAGTATGGCTAACCGTGCTGGCGCCCAGGAGTTGCGGGTAGTGGTCGAGCAGGATCCCGTTTTCGGACCGTTGATCATGCTGGGTGAAGGCGGTGTGGAGTGGCGTCCAGAAGATCAAGCCGTCGTCGCATTACCGCCGCTGAACATGAACCTGGCCCGTTATCTGGTCATTCAGGGAATAAAAAGTAAAAAGATTCGTGCGCGCAGTGCACTGCGTCCATTGGATGTTGCAGGCTTGAGCCAGCTTCTGGTGCAGGTTTCCAACTTGATTGTCGATTGCCCGGAAATTCAGCGTCTGGATATTCATCCTTTGCTGGCTTCTGGCAGTGAATTTACCGCGCTGGATGTCACGCTGGATATCGCGCCGTTTGAAGGCGATAGCGAGAGTCGGCTGGCAGTGCGCCCGTACCCACATCAGCTGGAAGAGTGGGTGGAATTGAAAAACGGCGAACGCTGCTTGTTCCGCCCGATTTTGCCAGAAGATGAGCCACAACTTCAGCAATTCATTTCGCGAGTCACCAAAGAAGATCTTTATTACCGCTACTTTAGCGAGATCAACGAATTTACCCATGAAGATTTAGCCAACATGACGCAGATCGACTACGATCGGGAAATGGCGTTTGTGGCGGTGCGACGTATTGATCAAACGGAAGAGATCCTCGGCGTCACGCGTGCGATTTCCGATCCTGATAACATCGATGCCGAATTTGCTGTACTGGTTCGCTCGGATCTCAAAGGGTTAGGCTTAGGTCGACGCTTAATGGAAAAGTTGATTACCTATACGCGAGATCACGGACTGCAACGTCTGAATGGTATTACGATGCCAAACAATCGTGGCATGGTGGCGCTGGCCCGCAAGCTCGGGTTTAACGTCGATATCCAGCTCGAAGAGGGGATCGTTGGGCTTACGCTAAATCTTGCCCAGCGCGAGGAATCATGAGTAAGGTACTGGAAATGTTGACCACTTAATCGGGACTGGTGTTATTATTGCCCGCTTATGTCGTCTGCATTGCACAGAGGACCCTTCAATGAACAGAGAAGAAATGCACTGTGATGTTGTCAAAATTTAAGCGTAATAAACATCAACAACACCTTGCCCAACTACCCAAGATTTCTCAATCAGTTGATGATGTCGATTTCTTTTACGCTCCCGCCGACTTCCGGGAGACGCTGCTGGAAAAAATAGCCAGCGCGAAGCAGCGCATTTGCATTGTCGCCCTGTATCTCGAACAGGATGATGGTGGCAAAGGCATTCTGAGCGCACTATATGAGGCTAAACGGCAGCGTCCGGAACTGGATGTGCGGGTGCTGGTCGACTGGCATCGTGCGCAACGTGGACGCATTGGCGCTGCGGCATCTAACACTAATGCTGACTGGTACTGCCGCATGGCGCAGGAAAATCCGGGCGTAGATGTTCCGGTTTATGGCGTACCCATCAATACCCGTGAAGCCCTGGGCGTTTTGCATTTTAAAGGCTTTATCATCGACGATAGCGTACTTTATAGCGGTGCCAGCCTGAACGATGTTTATTTGCATCAGCACGATAAATACCGTTACGACCGTTACCATCTGATTCGTAACCGCAAGATGTCAGACATTATGTTTGAATGGGTTACGCAGAATATTATGAATGGTCGCGGTGTTAACCGTCTGGATGATGAACATCGCCCAAAAAGCCCGGAAATCAAGAACGACATTCGCCTGTTCCGCCAGGAGTTGCGTGATGCCGCTTATCATTTCCAGGGAGATGCCGACAACGATCAACTTTCCGTTACGCCGTTGGTGGGTCTGGGGAAATCGAGTCTGTTGAACAAGACCATTTTCCATCTGATGCCCTGTGCAGAACAGAAACTGACTATCTGTACGCCATACTTCAACCTGCCGGCAATCCTGGTGCGCAATATCATCCAGTTGCTGCGTGAAGGGAAAAAGGTCGAAATTATCGTTGGTGATAAAACCGCGAACGACTTCTACATTCCGGAAGATGAACCATTCAAGATAATTGGCGCGTTGCCTTATCTTTATGAGATTAATTTGCGTCGCTTCCTGAGTCGTTTGCAGTATTACGTCAATACTGACCAGTTAGTGGTCCGTTTGTGGAAAGATGACGATAATACTTATCACCTGAAAGGAATGTGGGTTGATGATAAGTGGATGCTGATAACCGGTAATAACCTGAATCCACGCGCCTGGCGTCTGGATCTGGAAAACGCCATTTTGATCCACGATCCGCAACTGGAGCTTGCGCCACAGCGAGAGAAAGAACTGGAGCTGATCCGCGAGCATACCACTATCGTTAAACACTATCGCGATCTGCAAAGTATTGCCGATTATCCGGTGAAGGTTCGCAAACTTATCCGCCGTTTGCGCCGCATTCGCATCGACCGATTAATTAGCCGTATCCTGTAATCTGAACCCCGTCCTGTACGGGGTTTGTTTTTTGGAGGCCGCGTTGCGTATTCTTTTTATCTGTTTGCTATTGTTACTTTCTGGTTGCAGCCACATGGCTAACGATAGCTGGCAGGGGCAGGATAAAGCCCAACACTTTATCGCCTCGGCGATGCTTTCCGCCGCAGGAAATGAATACGCGCAACATCAGGGGATGAGTCGCGACCGCAGCGCGATGTTCGGGCTGATGTTCTCTGTAGGGCTGGGAGCGTCAAAAGAGCTTTGGGATAGCCGCCCAGAGGGGAGCGGCTGGAGCTGGAAGGATTTTGCCTGGGATATCGCCGGTGCAACTACCGGCTATACCGTCTGGCAAATAGCGCATCACTAAAGACGCATCCCCTTCCCTTTGCGGTGCAGCATCAAAGAAACCAGAAACGCTACCACGGCCATCAATGTCACATACCAGAAGAATGCCGTTTCCATTCCTATCGATTTCAGCGATAACGCTACGTACTCCGCCGAACCACCAAAAATAGCATTGGCGACCGCATATGACAGACCAACACCTAATGCGCGAACCTGCGCTGGGAACATCTCAGCCTTCAGTATTCCACTGATTGATGTATAAAAACTCACTATCAGCAGGGCGCACATCACCAGACCAAAAGCGGCATAAGGAGAGGAGACGTTCTGCAATGCTGATAGTATGGGGACGGTAAAAATAGCGGCCAAAGAGCCAAAGCATAACATTGAGGTTCGGCGTCCAATCTTATCCGACAGCGCGCCAATGAGTGGTTGAATAAGCATGAATACAAACAATGCGGCAGTCATAATGCCGCTTGCCACGTTGGCGTGCATTCCCGCAGTATTTACCAGATACTTCTGCATATAAGTGGTGAAGGTATAGAAACAAAGGGAGCCCGCAGCGGTGAAGCCGAGAACCATGATGAATGCACGGCGATTGCGCCATAATCCCTTCATTGAACCCGCTTCTTTTAAAGCGCGCGTTTCTTGTTGCGAAGTTTCATCTAATTGACGGCGTAACCACAATGCTACAACGGCTAACACCGCTCCTAACGCAAAAGGAATGCGCCATCCCCACTCTCTAAGAGCAGAATCTTCCATAGTATGTTGTAGAACAACCACCACAAGTAAGGCCAGCAACTGACCGCCAATTAGCGTGACGTACTGGAACGAAGCATAGAACCCTTTGCGCCCCTCAACAGCAACTTCACTCATATAGGTGGCGCTGGTGCCATATTCTCCACCAACGGATAATCCCTGGAATAAACGCGCGAGAAGCAATAATGCCGGAGCCCAGGTACCGATAGTTTCATAACCTGGGAGGCAGGCGATAACCAGAGATCCGAAACACATCATACACACCGATAACAACATTGATTTTTTACGACCATGTTTATCGGCTATGCGTCCAAATAGCCAGCCACCGATTGGACGCATCAGAAAGCCCGCAGCAAAAACACCGGCTGTTTGCAGTAACTGAGTGGTAGTGTTACCAGAAGGGAAGAAGATGTGGGCGAAGTAGAGGGAACAGAATGAGTAGACATAAAAATCGAACCACTCGACCAGATTACCTGAAGAGGCCCCTACTATTGCCCAGATGCGGCGACGAGTATCACTACTTGTCAGTTTGCCGTCTGCCGTTACAGTGCTTTCTGCCATGCCAATATTTCTCCTGCCATAATCCGATGCTTTTGTCGGCCAATGTTGTTTATTATTTAGTAAGACGAATGTTATACATTTGTTACCGATGTTTATGCAACCATAACTGCGAATTTAGTTAGCAGGGGAATGATTATTCTGGATGACCAGGAAGGATTTCAGGTGAGGTTGTCGTATGGAAATGGGCGAGCATCTGGCGTATACAAGGGAATGATAGGTTTTTTATTTCTTAGTCAGAACCACATCAGGTGGTTTTTACTGCCTACGCTATTCCGGACGGACGACAGATAAAACAAAAGGCCCAGTCTTCCGACTGAGCCTTTTGTTTTATTTGATGCCTGGCAGTTCCCTACTCTCGCATGGGGAGACCCCACACTACCATCGGCGC
>NZ_RHJJ01000011.1:0-123615 GCF_004212225.1 Escherichia sp. E14V7 | reverse complement strand
CAGGCTGCTCCACCCCGCGTCCGTGGATGCGCACTATACTCCGCTCGCGTTTTCATGCAACCTTTTTTTTACTCTGATCACGGATTTGGCATGATTTTGAACAAAAACAAAGCATTGAAGTCTATTTTTTGTACGAAATTTGCATCGGGGAACACTACGGATTTCATTAAAGGCGGCGGTTTGTTATCTTCATTAACGCCTTATTTTTTAACCTGAAGAAGAGAACAATGAAAGGACGTTGGGTAAAGTACCTTCTTATGGGCGCGGTTGTGACGATACTAGCCGCCTGCTCCTCTAAACCAACCGATCGCGGACAGCAATATAAAGACGGGAAATTTACCCAGCCTTTCTCTCTGGTGAACCAACCAGACGCTGTTGGCGCGCCGATTAACGCCGGTGATTTTGCCGAACAAATTAACCATATCCGTAACGCGTCGCCGCGTCTGTATGGCAACCAGAGTAGCGTTTATAACGCCGTGCAGGAGTGGCTGCGTGCAGGCGGTGATACCCGCAATATGCGCCAGTTCGGCATTGACGCCTGGCAGATGGAAGGTGCGGATAATTACGGTAACGTGCAGTTTACGGGCTATTACACGCCGGTGATTCAGGCGCGCCATACTCGTCAGGGCGAGTTCCAGTATCCTATTTATCGAATGCCGCCAAAACGTGGGCGTTTGCCGTCTCGCGCGGAGATCTACGCGGGAGCATTGAGTGATAAATATATCCTCGCTTACAGCAACTCTCTGATGGATAACTTCATTATGGATGTGCAGGGTAGCGGGTATATTGATTTTGGTGATGGCAGTCCGCTTAACTTTTTCAGCTATGCCGGAAAGAATGGTCATGCCTATCGCAGCATCGGTAAGGTGCTGATCGATCGTGGCGAAGTGAAAAAAGAAGATATGTCGATGCAGGCGATTCGTCACTGGGGCGAAACACACAGTGAAGCCGAAGTTCGCGAGCTGCTGGAACAGAACCCGTCTTTCGTCTTCTTTAAACCGCAGTCTTTTGCACCGGTGAAAGGGGCAAGTGCGGTGCCGCTGGTTGGTCGCGCTTCAGTTGCCTCCGATCGTTCCATTATCCCTCCAGGTACAACCTTGCTGGCAGAAGTGCCGCTGCTGGATAATAACGGCAAATTTAATGGTCAGTACGAACTGCGTCTGAT
Source organism: Escherichia sp. E14V7 (assembly GCF_004212225.1). NCBI lineage: Bacteria > Pseudomonadati > Pseudomonadota > Gammaproteobacteria > Enterobacterales > Enterobacteriaceae > Escherichia > Escherichia sp. E14V7. The sequence goes on along the minus strand of NZ_RHJJ01000011.1, from coordinate 122,450 downwards.
GGTGGCGTTAGATGTCGGTGGCGCCATCAAAGGCCAACACTTCGATATCTATCAAGGAATCGGGCCGGAAGCCGGACACCGTGCAGGCTGGTATAACCACTATGGCCGGGTTTGGGTGCTGAAAACGGCCCCGGGCGCAGGTAACGTCTTTAGTGGTTGATGTGTTATTCTTTATGCCGTTTTTACGGATAAGGCAGGGTGAGGGATAACCTCACATCCTGATTATTAACTAAGTGCGCGTTGTTCATGCCGGAGGCGGCGTGAACGCCTTATCCGGCCTACAAATCATGCAAATTCAATATATTGCAGGAGTTATGTAGGCCTGATAAGCGTAGCGCATCAGGCATTTATGCGTTTAGGGTGAGGGATAACCTCGCCCTTTTTAATTCTGAGGTGCTATGTCTGTTGTAATTAGTGATGCATGGCGTCAGCGTTTTGGTGGCACTGCGCGTCTGTATGGTGAAAAAGCGTTGCAACTGTTCGCTGATGCGCATATTTGTGTGGTTGGTATCGGTGGTGTCGGTTCTTGGGCGGCGGAAGCGCTGGCGCGCACGGGGATTGGCGCAATCACGCTTATCGATATGGATGATGTGTGTGTCACTAATACCAATCGGCAAATTCACGCCCTGCGCGATAACGTCGGGCTGGCAAAAGCGGAAGTGATGGCGGAGCGTATTCGCCAGATTAACCCTGAGTGCCGTGTAACAGTAGTCGATGACTTCGTGACGCCGGATAACGTAGCGCAATACATGAGTGCAGGTTATTCGTATGTAATTGATGCCATTGATAGTGTACGACCCAAAGCGGCGCTGATTGCTTATTGTCGGCGCAATAAAATCCCGCTAGTCACGGCCGGTGGCGCTGGGGGGCAGATTGATCCGACGCAGATTCAGGTTACCGATCTGGCGAAAACGATTCAGGATCCGCTGGCGGCGAAGCTGCGCGAGCGCCTGAAAAGCGATTTCGGCGTGGTGAAAAACAGTAAAGGTAAGCTCGGCGTGGATTGCGTGTTCTCTACCGAAGCACTGGTGTACCCGCAGTCAGACGGCACGGTCTGTGCAATGAAAGCCACGGCGGAAGGGCCAAAGCGGATGGATTGCGCATCTGGATTTGGCGCCGCGACAATGGTAACCGCCACCTTTGGGTTTGTTGCGGTTTCTCATGCGCTGAAGAAGATGATGGCGAAAGCGGCGCGCCAGGGGTAAACATTAGGTCGGATGCGACGTCTGGTGTGTCTTATCCGACCAGTATCTGTGTAACATCAAGCTTGCTTTGCCGCGGCGAGAATTGCCTCGCTTAACGCATTCAATCCCTGACTGCGAGAGGCGCTAAGTTGCGCACGCAATCCCAGCTCATCAAACAATGCCAGCGGCGACAGTGCTTGTAACTCGGCGGCAGTTTTGCCCTCAACGGCAGTCAGCAATACGGCCAGCAGACCGCGCACAATGCGTCCTTCACTATCACCAAAGAAATGCATCCTGCCGTTTTCTGCGACGTTATATCCAAGCCAGACGCGGTTTTCACATCCGGCAATTTCTTTGGCCTGTGCTTTTAATTCGTCTGGCAAAGCCGGAAGCTGTTTCCCCAGCATGATCAACTGGCGATATTTATCTTCCCATTGCGTCAACGGTACGAAGATATTGCGTAACGTTTCTGCGGTTACGGTTGTGCCGAACGGATGTCCGGCGAATTGCGGGTTTGTCATTAATCCACCAATAATTCCAGCGCGCGGTCAACGGCATTCACCAGCGCATCCACATCACTCTTTGTATTATATGGCGCAAATGAGGCGCGCAGTGTGCCGGTTACGCCTAATTCTGCCAGTAGCGGCTGAGCGCAATGCTGCCCGGCGCGCAGGGCAATACCGTACTCCGCCAGTAGCGTCACCATATCGCTGTGATGAACACCCGCGAAATCAAAGGCCAGCAGGCTGGAGTCCTGACAGCGGAATGAACGAAAGCCTGGACGTTTTGCCAGAGCGTCTTCTGCAAGCGTCGCCAGGCTACGGCTCCAGCTTTCTGCCTGGTCGATATCATAATCTGCCAGCCATTCCAGCGCTGCGCTTAATCCTATGACACCAGCGACATTTGGCGTACCGGCTTCAAGTTTCCACGGCGCGGATTGAGTAGTGAAGCCGTCAAAACTCACTTCGTGAATCATTTTGCCGCCGCCCAGCCAGGGCGACATCGCTTCCAGCAGTTCTGGTTTGCCGTAAAGCACGCCGATACCCGTCGGGCCATACAGTTTGTGACCAGAGAAAGCATAGAAATCGATATCCAGTTGCTGAACATCGGCAGGGAAATGCACTGCGCCCTGAGCACCATCAACCATCACCACCATCCCGGCTGAATGAGCAAAGGTAATCGCTCGCGCCAGATCCGGGCAACCGCCAGTGACGTTCGACATCTGGCCCAACGCCAGAATTCGACTACGGGGAGTAATTAACTCCGGCAATAAATCGACATCCGGCAACCGTTGCGCATTAAGCGGCAGTTTCACCACTTTGGCTCCGGTTTGTTGGGCAACCATTAGCCAGGGAACGAGGTTAGCGTGATGCTCTGCCACGCTGACAATAATCTCATCGCCCGGTTGCAGACGCGGACGGGCATAGCATTGTGCCACCATGTTGATGGATTCGGTGGTGCCGCGCGTCCAGACGATAGTTTTATCATCCGGTGCATTTAGCAATTGCGCTACTTTTTCCCGAGCAGCTTCATAACGTGCGGTCAGACGTTGGGCTTCGGCAAACTGGCTGCGATGGACGTTTCCGGCGCTCAGGCTATAGAACTGCCGGGTTGCTTCAACCACAGCTTCGGGTTTGAGTGCGGTCGCTGCACTATCGAGATAAACGCCCGCATCCTGTAGCGCGGGAAACTGGGCGCGAAATTGCGCGGGATTAAAAACGTTCATGAGACTCCTCGGCTTGATTCGCCGATCGTGACGCAAAATTCACTTTGATACAAGGTGAGTGCTAACCATCGGAATTGTCTGGATATCCAGGCGAAACCGCAGCAGTGACATATGCTGAATAGTGTCAGGTGCAAATTTTAGCCTGTTAATTGATTTTCATTGCGAGCTAATAATCGCTTTAAGGAGAAGAAGATGAAAAAGACCGCCGCAATTATCTCTGCCTGTATGCTGACTTTTGCCCTTAGCGCCTGTTCCGGTTCGAACTATGTGATGCACACCAACGACGGACGTACCATTGTATCTGATGGTAAGCCGATGACGGATGATGAAACCGGTATGATTTCTTATAAAGACGCTAATGGCAACAAACAGCAGATCAACCGTACCGACGTGAAAGAGATGGTCGAACTGGATCAGTAATTCGCGATCGCAAGGTAAAAAAAAGCACCGCAATTAGGCGGTGCTACATTAATCACTATGGACAGACAGGGTAAATGTACAGGAAGTGAAAAAAGGTAGCTTTGCTACCATGGTCTGAATCGCAGACCAATTGCAAACACAACAACACAACATCACAACCGTAAGCCAAAAGTTCACCAGAACACGCATTCCGATAAAACTTTTCGTTCCGGCTCAGGAAGTGCCGCCACTATAGGTATTTGCTGGTAGAAGCTCAACGGACAATTTATAATGGCTCAGATTAAAAAAACTAATAGGTTACACAGTGTGATCTAATTGTTAAATTCATTTAACATCAAAGTTTAAAAGCCATGTCTAAACGATTACCACCGCTAAATGCCTTACGAGTTTTTGATGCCGCAGCCCGCCATTTAAGCTTCACGCGTGCAGCAGAAGAGCTTTTTGTGACCCAGGCCGCAGTAAGTCATCAAATCAAGTCCCTTGAGGATTTTTTGGGGCTAAAACTGTTCCGCCGCCGTAATCGTTCACTTCTATTGACCGAGGAAGGGCAAAGCTATTTTCTCGATATCAAAGAGATATTTTCGCAATTAACCGAAGCGACGCGTAAACTCCAGGCCCGTAGCGCCAAAGGGGCATTGACGGTCAGCTTACTCCCCAGTTTTGCCATCCACTGGCTGGTACCGCGACTTTCCAGCTTTAATTCAGCTTATCCGGGAATCGACGTTCGAATCCAGGCGGTCGACCGACAGGAAGATAAACTGGCGGATGATGTCGATGTGGCGATATTTTATGGCCGAGGCAACTGGCCGGGGCTGCGGGTGGAAAAGCTTTACGCCGAATACCTGTTGCCAGTGTGTTCGCCTTTACTATTAACCGGTGAGAAATCCTTGAAGACGCCGGAAGATCTGGCTAAACATACGTTATTACACGATGCATCCCGGCGAGACTGGCAGACATATACCCGCCAGTTGGGGCTGACTCATATCAACGTTCAGCAAGGGCCTATCTTCAGCCATAGCGCCATGGTGCTACAAGCAGCCATTCACGGGCAGGGGGTGGCGCTGGCAAATAACGTGATGGCGCAATCTGAAATCGAGGCCGGACGCCTTGTTTGCCCGTTTAATGACGTATTGGTCAGTAAAAATGCGTTTTATCTGGTATGTCATGACAGCCAGGCAGAACTGGGTAAAATAGCCGCCTTTCGCCAATGGATCCTGGCGAAAGCCGCTGCTGAACAAGAAAAATTCCGCTTTCGTTATGAACAATAATTTATGTAGGGTACGACCATGACCAGCCGTTTTATGCTGATTTTCGCCGCCATTAGCGGCTTCATTTTTGTCGCTCTGGGTGCTTTTGGTGCGCATGTTTTAAGTAAAACCATGGGCGCCGTTGAAATGGGCTGGATCCAGACCGGCCTCGAATACCAGGCATTTCATACGCTGGCAATTTTAGGTCTGGCGGTGGCAATGCAACGTCGCATCAGTATCTGGTTTTACTGGAGTAGCGTTTTCCTCGCGTTAGGCACGGTGCTGTTCAGCGGCAGCCTTTATTGCCTGGCGCTGTCTCATCTGCGTTTGTGGGCGTTTGTCACTCCGGTCGGCGGTGTGAGTTTTCTCGCGGGCTGGGCGTTAATGTTAGTTGGTGCTATCCGTTTAAAGCGCAAGGGCGTAAGTCATGAATAAAGTTGTATTGTTGTGCCGTCCGGGCTTTGAAAAAGAGTGCGCCGCAGAAATTACCGATAAAGCCGGGCAGCGGGAAATATTCGGTTTTGCCCGTGTAAAAGAGAATGCGGGTTATGTGATTTATGAATGTTATCAAGCGGAAGATGGCGATAAGTTAATCCGTGAGCTGCCATTTAGTTCATTAATTTTTGCCCGCCAGTGGTTTGTGGTGGGAGAACTGCTCCAGCATTTGCCGCAGGAAGACCGCATCACGCCAATAGTTGGCATGTTGCAGGGTGTGGTAGAGAAGGGCGGCGAACTTCGCGTTGAAGTCGCGGACACCAACGAAAGTAAAGAGTTACTGAAATTCTGCCGCAAATTTACTGTACCGTTACGGGCTGCCTTGCGTGATGCGGGCGTCCTGGCGAGCTATGAAACGCCGAAGCGTCCGGTTGTGCATGTGTTCTTTATCGCGCCAGGCTGCTGTTATACCGGCTACTCCTACAGCAATAATAACTCGCCGTTCTATATGGGCATTCCGCGCCTGAAGTTTCCGGCAGATGCACCAAGTCGTTCCACACTCAAACTGGAAGAGGCATTTCATGTGTTTATTCCTGCGGATGAATGGGATGAACGCCTGGCGAACGGGATGTGGGCGGTGGATTTGGGCGCTTGCCCGGGCGGCTGGACCTACCAACTGGTGAAGCGCAACATGTGGGTTTACTCCGTTGATAACGGCCCGATGGCGCAAAGTCTGATGGATACCGGACAAGTAACGTGGCTGCGGGAAGACGGTTTCAAATTCCGTCCGACACGCAGCAATATATCCTGGATGGTGTGTGACATGGTGGAAAAACCGGCGAAGGTCGCGGCATTGATGGCGCAGTGGCTGGTTAATGGCTGGTGTCGTGAAACTATCTTCAACCTTAAATTGCCGATGAAAAAACGCTACGAGGAAGTATCACACAATCTGGCGTACATTCAGGCACAGCTTGATGAACATGGCATTAACGCCCAGATTCAGGCGCGTCAGTTGTATCACGATCGCGAAGAAGTGACGGTGCATGTCCGTCGTATATGGGCTGCGGTAGGTGGTCGTCGCGACGAACGCTAATCTGACTCCGTGTGCCGGAAGCTATTACTGTCTGCTTCCGGCATTGGTTTATCAGCGTTTAAGTCTTAGCTGCTGTAAATTGCCGTCGATATGCAAATCAGTCTGTAAGCGGGCGATATCACGGCACAGGAACGCCATCTCTTTATGGGCTTCTAATTTCTTGCGCCACTTTTCGGCTACCGCATCCAGATTCTCATAGATCCCTTCCAGACTCTGAAACTCGACCAGCAGCTGCGTGGCGCTTTTTGGTCCGATCCCCGCAACACCCGGTACCTTTGAACTGCTGATCCCCGCTAGCCCCCAGTAATCGGGTAACTGCTGCGGTTGAACGCCAAATTCTTTATCGATAAACGGTGCATCCAGCCAACGTTTCTGGAAGTAATCGCGAATACGTAATGTAGGTGAAAGTAGCTGACAGTAGCCTTTATCTGTCGAAACGATGGTTGCCTGATGCCCGGCCTGTGTCACTTTGACCGCCAGCGTGGCGGCTAAGTCATCGGCTTCGTTGCCGCTGGCTGACCAGCACGGGACGCCGCGTTGTTCAAAGGCTGCGCGTAACGCGGGCATTTCGTTGTGCAACTCTTCCGGCATTGGCGGGCGACCCGCTTTGTAATCAGGCAGGCGCTGATGACGCCAGCCGCTACTGCGGTTTTCATCATCAAAAACGGCGACGGCGTGGGTCGGCTGGCTGTGCATAATAAGTTGATCAAGGGCGTGCTGGCAGGTTTCGACACAGGGTGACCCCTGCACGGCATGAATGCGACGAATAAGATTCAGTGCATCGACGATAAGCAAATGAACAGCCACAATATTCCCCCTTAAAGATCAGGCGATAAGGGTAACATTGGTCACCGGAACAGGCTACGACTGGATGAGAAAACAGGAAGAGGGCTCGCAAAACGAGGACTGATATTGATGACAACGACAAATTGCCTGATGCGCTACGCTTATCATGCCTACAAAAGAATTGCAATCTATTGAATTTGCACTATTTTATAGGTCGGATGCGGCATTTACGCCGCATCCGACATAAACAACAGGCACATTCTCAACAATGTGAGGCCTCGCAAAACGAGGCCTCTGGAGAGCGATTAGTCGCAGGCAACGATCTTCATTGCCAGGCCGCCGCGAGATGTTTCGCGGTACTTGGCGTTCATGTCTTTACCTGTTTCGTACATGGTTTCGATAACTTTATCGAGGCAGACGCGCGGTTCGCTGGTACGGCGCAGTGCCATACGCGCGGCGTTCACCGCTTTCACTGCCGCAATGGCGTTACGCTCAATGCACGGTACCTGAACCTGTCCAGCAACCGGGTCACACGTCAGGCCGAGGTTATGCTCCATAGCGATTTCCGCCGCGATGCACACCTGCGCCGGGCTTGCGCCTAACAGTTCTGCCAGACCCGCCGCCGCCATTGAGCACGCCACGCCAACTTCACCCTGGCAACCCACTTCGGCACCAGAGATCGACGCGTTCATCTTATAAAGAGAACCAATGGCGCTGGCTACCAGCAGGTAACGAGCCAGTGAGTTAGCGTTCACTTCGCGGATAAACTTGTCGTAGTACGCCAGCACTGCCGGGATAATCCCGCACGCACCGTTAGTCGGCGCAGTCACCACACGACCGCCCGCAGCGTTCTCTTCGTTCACTGCCAGTGCGAACATGTTGATCCAGTCAACAACCGCCATCGGGTCAGTGGTGGTTTTATCCTGGCTGACCAGCATCCGGCGCAGTGCCGCGGCACGACGTGGAACGCGCAGTTTGCCTGGCAACACGCCTTCGGTGGAAATACCGCGTTCAATACCGCCACGCATCACTTCCCAGACGTTCGCCAGGTGCTGTTCCAGCTCTTCTTTGCTGTGCAGCGCCAGCTCGTTTTTCATCATCAGACCAGAGAGTGACAGCCCGGTTTCCTGGCAATGTTTTTGCAGATCGGCAGCAGAACTGTACGGATATGGAACTTCAACCGGTGCGCTATCCTGCTGGCCAAAATGCTCTTCATCAACGATAAAGCCACCGCCGATGGAGTAATACGTCTGGCTGTAAACAACTTTATCGCCCGCCAGCGCGGTAATGCGCATGCCATTCTCATGCAGAGAAAGGTTATCGGCATGGAAGTTCATGCATTCATCAACCGGAAACTCGACTTCGTGCTGACCGTTTGCCAGCATCAGGCGACCGTGAGTATTCACATCCTGAATAAAACCAGGGATGGAATCGATATCCACGGTATCCGGCAGATTCCCTGCCAGGCCCATAATAATGGCGATATCAGTGTGGTGCCCTTTGCCGGTCAGAGAGAGCGAGCCGTACACGTCAACCACCACGCGGGTCACGTCTTTAAGCAGGTTACGGGCAATCAGATCGTCGGTAAATTGTTTACCCGCTTTCATTGGTCCAACGGTATGAGAACTGGAAGGGCCAATGCCGATTTTGAAAATATCGAATACGCTAATCATAGGAAATACATCGCGTTAAAACGGAGGAAGCGCCGCCCGAAAGCGGCGCGAAAGGACTTAGCTGAACAGAGAGTAGAAGATTGCGGAGATTGCAATCAGACCCATCACGACAACGAATACGTTGCTGATGTGACCGCTGTATTTACGCATTGCCGGTACTTTCTGAATGGCGTACATCGGCATCAGGAACAGGATCATCGCGATGATTGGGCCGCCCAGGGTTTCAATCATACCCAGGATGCTCGGGTTCAGGGTGGCAACAATCCAGGTCGTTACCAGCATGAACAGCGCAGTGATACGGTTCAGCTTGTTGATTTCGATAGACTTACCTTTACCACGCAGTGATTTGATCACCATACCGTTGAAGCCTTCACGTGCGCCCAGGTAGTGGCCCAGGAAGGATTTGGTGATAGCGATAATCGCGATAATCGGAGCCATCCACGCGATGATCGGCGCGTTAAAGTGGTTAGCCAGGTAAGACAGAATCGAGATGTTCTGCTCTTTAGCCGCAGCCAGGTCTGCCGGAGTCAGGCTCAGTACGCAGCTGAATACGAAGAACATTACGGTCAGCACCATCATGATGTGAGCGAATGCCAGGATCTTCGAGCATTTCTGTTCTGCCATATCGCCGTACTCTTCACGCTTCGCAACGGCGAAAGAAGAGATGATCGGAGAGTGGTTGAACGAGAACACCATTACCGGAATTGCCAGCCACAGGGTCATCCACAGACCGTTTCCGGTTGCAGATGCAGTGTCCAGAGACAGCGTTTCCAGTGCTGCGCCGTTCCACTGCGGGATCAGGTACAGAGCCAGCAGCATCAGTACGCCAACAAACGGGAATACCAGAATACTCATCGCTTTAACGATCATCTGCTCACCGAAGCGAACGATGGTCATCATACCCACGATCAGGATCAGTGACAGAATCGCACGCGGCGGCGGCGTCATACCCAGCTGGTGAGACATGAAGCTTTCAACCGTGTTGGTGATTGCCACGCTGTAAACCAGCAGAATCGGGTAGATAGCGAAGAAGTAGAGCAGGGTAATCAGTTTACCTGCGCCAATACCAAAGTGTTCTTCTACTACCTCGGTGATGTCTTCGCCTGGGTTTTTACCAGACAGCACGAAGCGAGTCAGGCCACGATGCGCAAAGTACGTCATCGGGAACGCAAGGATAGCCATGATGATCAGCGGGATCATACCGCCAACACCGGCGTTGATTGGCAGGAACAGCACGCCCGCGCCGATCGCCGTGCCGTAAAGGCCCAGCATCCACATGGTATCTGTCTTGCGCCAGGCACTGCGAGAGTCTTTCGACGCAATCGTGCTGGTTTGAGTCGTTTCCATCTATTTCTCCTGGAGGAATGCAAATAATTCAGCTTTTAGCCAGTTCAGCCCGGGAAGGTGCCTGGCCGTAAAAATGAAATCTGTCTATCGGCGATGGCTTAATCATTTTCCGCCGTAATAATTTGAGGGCGGAAAGATACACACAAGTTATGTATCTATCAGTGATCTTGATCTCAAATACAATAATCTACTTGGAAGATAGATAATCCCAACGCTTTACTCTGTAAATCAAAAGTAAAAGAGAATTTAAGGGCAATATTTGGCAGATTAACGACATCTGACCTCTTCCGGGGCGCGCAATATATGTAGGTTGAACTGCAAAAATCAATACTTTTAGTTAATGATTGCAAGATTTTCTTTTTTGCGGAGATAAAATGCGGTCTTCAAATGAAGGGAAACGTTTGCGCTACAACATAAATTGTATGACATATTGTAGGTGGTGATATTAATGACATGATGACGCTCTGAAACATTCATATAACAAATGAAATGGATTGATTAGTGAGCGACCAAAAAAGAGAAAAACCCGGCAACAAACGTTACCGGGGAAGGGAGGATTAGGTGCAGATTTCGTAGCAAGGGATGTAGGCAGAGCCTGGTAACTTCATACGATGTTGGGCAACAAACCCCTGAAGCAGGTCGTCCATACGGCGCATGATCTCTTTATCACCGTTGATTTTGTATGGCCCAAACTCTTCAATGGCGCGAATGCCGACTTCTTTTACGTTCCCCGCCACAATGCCAGAAAATGCACGACGCAGGTCGGCAGCCAGCACTTCAACGGGCTGATCCGGGTAAAGCTTCAGATTAGCCATATTCTCGTGAGACGGCTCAAACGGCATTTGCAAATCTGGCGTAATACGCATTGACCAGTTAAAGCTGTAGGCATCGCCCGTATCGCGACGGTTTTCTTTCACCTGCGCCATCGCTTTTTTCATCTGACGGGCTACTTCTGCAGCGTCATCAATGATGATGCGATAATGGCGGCGCGCGTTTTCTCCCAACGTATGCACGACAAACTCGTCCAGTACGCGGAAGTAATCAGCACTCTCTTTCGGGCCGGTGAGGATCAATGGCAAGACCTGATCTTTGTTGGCCGGATTCATTAAAATTCCCAGCAAATACAGTAGCTCTTCCGCTGTACCCACACCGCCTGGGAAGATAATGATGCCGTGGGCGATACGGACAAACGCTTCCAGACGTTTTTCGATATCCGGCATGATGATCAGTTCGTTAACCAGCGGGTTAGGCGGTTCAGCAGCGATAATCGATGGTTCAGTCATACCAATAAAACGGCTGTCTTTGTAACGCTGTTGGGCGTGTCCGACCGCCGCGCCTTTCATCGGTGCTTCCATCGCGCCTGGACCACAGCCAGTGCAGATATTTAACTCACGCAGCCCCAACTGATTACCAACGCGACGGGCATACAAATACTCGTTTTCGTTGATGGAGTGACCACCCCAGCACACCACCATATTGGGCGCTTCGCCCACGTGCAGCGCGCGAGCATTGCGCAAGATAGAAAAAACCAGGTTGGTAATGTGAACAGAGTTGTCGAGATTCAGATTTGGAAAACGAACGGTGTTATGGATTTGCCCATAGACGAAGAGAATGTCGCGCAGGACAGCGAACAAGTTGGCCTGCAAGGCGCGAATTATACGCCCATCGACAAAAGCTTCTTCCGGGGGATTGATCAGTTCTAACTTCACGCCGCGTTCACGGCGTAGCACGTTAATGTCGAAATTTTCAAAACGGGACAGCAATTCTTTGCTGTTATCGGTGAGGCTACCGGAGTTCAGAACAGCGAGTGAACAGTTGCGAAATAGTTGATAGAGGTCGCTGCTGGCGGTGCGTTTAAGCATGTCCACTTCCAACTGCGACAACATATCCATGGAGCCAAGCGGGCTAATATGTGTAATCAAGAAAAACTCCTTATGGGACGATTATCGTCATTCCCTTTGATTACAATAGCCCTGCCTGATGACCTTTCACAACCTTATGCGTGAATCCAGCACGCAAAATTGAGAAAAATTTTATTGCCGTGCCAGACGGGTTGTTGATGGGACAAAATCACAGTTACTGCGCCACGGGTTAATGTCCAGACCGCCACGACGGGTATAACGTGCGTAAACACTTAATTTCTCTGGCTGGCAGAAGCGTAACAGGTCATTAAAAATGCGTTCTACGCACTGTTCATGGAACTCGTTATGATGACGGAAAGAAACCAGATAACGCAGCAGTTTTTCCCTGTCAATCTTGCGTCCACGATACTGAATCTGGATAGACCCCCAGTCTGGTTGATGAGTAATCAGGCAGTTTGATTTCAACAGGTGGCTAACGAGTGTTTCTTCCACCACTTTCTCGCCGCTGGTGGCATTCTCAAGATAGTCAGTGGTGAATTCATAGTTATCGATAGCGATATCCTGGTCATCAATGCAAGTGCCATTGAAATGCCCCACCGGCTGGCCTTCCAGTTCATCAAGACGATATAACGCCACGCTAACGTTACCCTGGGCGCAAGTGCTTAAGTCGCGCTCCAGCGTCTGGCGCACTTCATCCCAATTGTTAAAGCGTGTCTGGTTAAAGCTGTTGAGATAGAGCTTAAAACTCTTCGACTCAATGAGATTTACGCTGGTGTAATCAAGTTCAACATGACCCACGGCAACCTGCGGCAAACCTTTCGCATTCAGCCAGGAGAGTTCATATAGCGTCCAGATATCCGTACCGTGGAAAGGCAGATTATCTGCTTTCAGGCCCAGCGGATCGCGATTCAAACTACGTGGAACGCCTTGTAGCAGGCTGGCGTCATAGGTATCCCGGTAATCGGTTGATTTTCCAAGAGTCAGGCCCGCAAGTGCCTGATGGTTTGCATAAGAAGACATGTTTCACCGTCATAAACCAGATAAACTAAACGACAAGTGTATCTGGTTTAAGTGAAGAGAGAAATTAGTGGACGAATTGACCGCACAAGCCTTGAGAGATTTTACCACGCGTTACTGCGATGCCTGGCACGAACAGCACAATAGTTGGCCGTTAAGCGAGGAGCTGTATGGCGTTCCTTCACCGTGCATTATTTCAACCACTAATGATGCTGTGTTCTGGCAACCGCAGCCGTTTAGCGGTGAGCAAAATGTAAACGCGGTTGAGCGTGCGTTTGATATTGTGATACAACCCGCAATTCATACCTTCTATACGACCCAGCTTGCCGGGGATATGCATGCGCAGTTTGGCGATATCAAACTGACATTACTGCAAACCTGGAGCGAAGACGACTTCCGCCGGGTGCAGGAAAACCTGATTGGACATCTGGTTACCCAGAAACGTCTGAAACTCCCCCCCACGTTATTTATCGCCACACTGGAAGAAGAGCTGGAAGTGATTTCGGTGTGTAATCTCTCTGGCGAAGTATGCAAAGAGACGCTGGGTACGCGGAATCGTACCCATTTAGCCTCAAATCTTGCGGAATTCCTTACGCAGCTTAAGCCTCTTCTGTAATCCAATTACCCCGTCTGGTTGTGAGAGATCTCTTACAGACCCTGTAGGAGATCGCCAGAAAGTAAGTGAATACTTAAAAAGATAAGAATCATATTTCTATTTTAAATCAATGAGTTGACTGGGCATCCTTAACTTTCGTATGAAATTTTCCTTAAGGCATTGTCTGTAAGCGCCTTGTAAGACTCAGTGAAAAAGACGATTCTATCTTCGTCGACAGGGAGTCAGACAACGAAGTGAACATCAGGATGATGACACTTCTAAAGGACACGCCAGGATGGTGTTTCAGGGAAAGGCTTCTGGATGAAGCGAAGAGGAAAACGCTGGATGCGTTAAAGGACACCTCCAGGACGGAGAATGAGAACCGGTCAGGATGATTCGGTGGGTCAGGAAGGCCAGGGACACTTCAGGATGAAGTATCACATCGGGGTGGTGTGAGCAGGAAGCATTAGTTCAGGATGAACGATTGGTCGCAAGGCCACAGGAAAAGTTGTCAAGGATGAGCAGGGAGCAACAAAAGTAGCTGGAATGCTGCGAAACGAACCGGGAGCACTGTTAATACAGTGCTCCCTTTTTTTATTCCTGCTATCCTTCGCGGCAGTTTTTTCTTCTTGAGGTTGTTTTATGACCACTCATGACCGCGTTCGTCTTCAGTTGCAGGCACTTGAAACATTACTGCGTGAACATCAGCACTGGCGGAGCGATGAACCGCAGCCGCATCAATTTAACAGTACCCAACCTTTCTTTATGGATACGATGGAGCCACTGGAGTGGTTGCAATGGGTACTGATCCCACGAATGCACGATCTCTTAGATAATAATCAGCCATTGCCAGGGGCTTTCGCCGTGGCGCCGTATTATGAAATGGCGCTGGCGACGGACCACCCCCAGCGCGCGCTTATTCTGGCGGAGCTGGAAAAACTGGATGCGCTTTTTGCGGATGATACAAACTGATGCTGGAAATACTCTACCAGGATGAATGGCTGGTTGCGGTTAACAAACCGTCTGGCTGGCTGGTTCACCGCAGCTGGCTGGATCGCGACGAAAAAGTGGTGGTCATGCAAACCGTACGTGACCAGATTGGTCAGCACGTGTTTACCGCGCATCGGCTGGACCGACCGACTTCCGGCGTATTGCTGATGGGATTATCCAGCGAGGCCGGACGGCTGTTAGCGCAACAGTTTGAACAGCACCAAATCCAGAAACGTTACCATGCGATTGTGCGTGGCTGGCTGATGGAAGAAGCGGTGCTGGATTATCCGCTGGTGGAAGAACTGGATAAAATCGCCGATAAGTATGCCCGCGAAGATAAAGGCCCGCAGCCAGCAGTGACGCATTATCGCGGTCTGGCGACGGTTGAAATGCCAGTCGCGACCGGGCGTTACCCGACGACACGCTACGGTCTGGTGGAACTGGAGCCGAAAACCGGACGCAAACATCAGCTTCGTCGCCATCTCGCCCATTTGCGCCATCCGATTATTGGCGACAGCAAACATGGCGATTTGCGCCAGAATCGCAGCGCGGCTGAACATTTTGGCCTCCAGCGGTTAATGTTGCACGCCAGTAAGTTGTCATTGACGCACCCTTTTACTGGCGAGCCGCTGACTATCCACGCTGGTCTGGACGACACCTGGATGCAGGCATTATCACAATTTGGCTGGCGCGGTCTGCTTCCTGAAAATGAAAGGGTTGAGTTCAGCGCGCCATCGGGTCAGGATGATGAGATAAGTTCCTAATCCAGGGAGAAAACGGTATGGCGGAAATTGGTATTTTTGTGGGCACTATGTACGGTAATGCGCTGTTAGTCGCCGAAGAAGCGGAAGCGATTCTGACCGCGCAGGGCCACAAAGCAACGGTGTTTGAAGACCCAGAATTAAGCGACTGGCTACCTTATCAGGACAAGTATGTTCTGGTAGTTACGTCCACCACCGGGCAGGGCGACCTTCCTGATAGCATTGTGCCACTCTTTCTGGGCATAAAGGATAACCTTGGTTTCCAGCCGAACCTGCGTTACGGCGTGATTGCGCTCGGCGACAGCAGTTATGTGAATTTCTGCAACGGCGGCAAACAGTTCGATGCCTTGTTACAGGAACAGAGCGCGCAGCGAATAGGGGAAATGCTGCTGATTGATGCCAGTGAAAACCCGGAACCGGAAACGGAATCAAATCCGTGGGTCGAACATTGGGGCACGCTGTTGTCCTGATATGTTGAGCGAGCGGTAAATGCCGTTTTAGCGGTGCTGAATCGAATCTTTTCAGGCAAATGCCAGTAAAAACTGCTTCATAGCGCGGATTTTTACTGGCGTTTGCCTGGAGTCAAGCGATCTATTTCATACTCTTCTTTATTTCTCCGATTTAACCCTTCCTTTCTTGTTCTTGTTTTCATTTCCGTGAAGTGGATTCCACCGTCCAGGGCTAATGCCAAAATCGAGCCTCATTGAACGCATTAATGTTGTGTTGTTGCACGGTGAGCCGCTATGGCGCGCTTTTTATACTGCTATTGCCAGATATAAACACGCGCCGCATTCGGCGAACGACCTATAAAAACGGCAAAAACACCCTACGTCACCTCTGATTTCCTGGCGATGTCGCAGTCCAGAGTGAGCGTGGCTAACGCGAATTTTCAGGAGTGCAACAATGAGTTCTTTAAGTCAGGCTGCGAGCAGTGTGGAAAAACGCACGAATGCTCGTTACTGGATAGTGGTGATGCTGTTTATCGTCACATCTTTCAACTACGGCGATCGCGCTACGCTCTCGATCGCCGGTTCGGAAATGGCCAAAGATATCGGCCTTGATCCAGTGGGTATGGGCTATGTGTTCTCTGCTTTCTCATGGGCTTATGTTATTGGGCAGATCCCTGGCGGCTGGTTGCTGGATCGCTTTGGTTCAAAACGCGTCTACTTCTGGTCAATCTTTATCTGGTCGATGTTTACCTTGCTGCAAGGTTTCGTCGATATCTTTAGTGGATTCGGCATTATCGTTGCCCTGTTTACGCTGCGCTTCCTGGTCGGGCTTGCCGAAGCACCTTCTTTTCCCGGCAACAGCCGAATCGTGGCAGCCTGGTTCCCGGCGCAGGAAAGGGGAACGGCGGTGTCGATTTTTAATTCCGCCCAATATTTCGCAACGGTGATCTTCGCGCCGATTATGGGCTGGCTGACGCATGAAGTGGGCTGGTCACACGTCTTCTTCTTTATGGGCGGTCTGGGGATTGTCATCAGCTTTATCTGGTTGAAAGTCATCCACGAGCCAAATCAACATCCGGGGGTAAATCAGAAAGAGCTGGAGTACATCGCCGCGGGTGGCGCGCTGATCAATATGGATCAGCAAAACACCAAAGTTAAAGTGCCGTTCAGCGTGAAGTGGGGGCAGATCAAACAGCTGCTCGGGTCACGGATGATGATCGGCGTTTATATCGGTCAGTACTGTATCAACGCCCTGACTTACTTTTTCATTACCTGGTTTCCGGTTTATCTGGTGCAGGCGCGTGGGATGTCGATTCTGAAAGCGGGCTTTGTGGCTTCCGTTCCGGCGGTTTGTGGTTTTATCGGTGGTGTGCTGGGTGGGATTATTTCCGACTGGCTGATGCGCCGCACGGGATCGCTGAACATTGCGCGTAAAACACCGATCGTAATGGGCATGTTGCTGTCGATGGTGATGGTGTTCTGCAACTACGTCAACGTTGAGTGGATGATCATCGGCTTTATGGCGCTGGCCTTCTTCGGTAAGGGCATCGGGGCGCTGGGTTGGGCAGTAATGGCAGATACCGCGCCAAAAGAGATCAGCGGTCTTTCCGGTGGCCTGTTCAACATGTTCGGTAACATTTCTGGCATCGTCACGCCAATCGCAATTGGTTATATCGTTGGCACGACTGGCTCCTTTAATGGGGCGCTGATTTATGTTGGTGTTCATGCCTTAATCGCGGTACTGAGCTACCTGGTGCTGGTGGGCGATATCAAGCGTATCGAGCTGAAACCTGTCGCGGGGCAATAAGATGACGACACAATCCAGTCCTGTTATTACTGATATGAAAGTCATTCCGGTCGCCGGACATGACAGCATGTTGCTCAATATTGGTGGTGCACACAACGCATATTTCACCCGCAATATTGTGATTCTCACCGATAACGCCGGGCATACCGGCATTGGTGAAGCGCCGGGCGGAGATGTGATTTATCAAACGCTTGTCGATGCTATTCCGATGGTTCTGGGCCAGGAAGTCGCGCGACTGAATAAAGTGGTCCAGCAGGTGCATAAAGGTAATCAGGCCGCCGATTTTGATACCTTCGGCAAAGGTGCCTGGACCTTTGAATTGCGCGTTAACGCCGTGGCGGCGCTGGAAGCCGCTTTGCTCGACCTGTTAGGTAAGGCGCTGAATGTTCCGGTCTGTGAACTGCTTGGCCCAGGCAAGCAACGCGATGCTATTACCGTCCTCGGTTATCTGTTTTATATCGGTGATCGGACTAAAACCGATCTTGCTTATCTGGACAATACGCCGGGCAACCATGAGTGGTATCAGTTGCGGCATCAGAAAGCGATGAACAGCGAAGCCGTTGTACGTCTGGCGGAAGCCTCACAGGATCGCTATGGCTTTAAAGATTTCAAACTTAAGGGCGGGGTGTTACCTGGCGAGCAAGAAATCGACACTGTTCGTGCATTGAAGAAAAGCTTCCCGGATGCGCGGATTACCGTTGATCCCAACGGTGCCTGGCTACTTGATGAAGCCATTTCTCTATGCAAAGGGCTGAATGATGTTCTTACCTATGCCGAAGATCCATGCGGCGCAGAACAGGGTTTCTCCGGTCGCGAAGTGATGGCGGAGTTTCGGCGGGCGACCGGCTTGCCCGTCGCGACCAATATGATCGCCACCAACTGGCGCGAAATGGGTCATGCGGTGATGCTCAATGCGGTAGATATTCCACTTGCCGATCCGCACTTCTGGACGCTTTCTGGAGCAGTCCGCGTGGCGCAGCTTTGCGACGACTGGGGGCTGACCTGGGGCTGTCATTCCAACAACCACTTCGATATCTCTCTGGCGATGTTTACCCATGTGGGCGCGGCGGCACCGGGTAATCCCACCGCTATCGATACCCACTGGATTTGGCAGGAGGGCGATTGTCGCCTGACCAAAAATCCGCTGGAGATTAAAAACGGAAAAATTGCCGTTCCTGATGCGCCCGGCCTGGGCGTGGAACTGGACTGGGAACAGGTACAAAAGGCACATGAGGCCTATAAACGTCTGCCTGGCGGTGCGCGTAACGACGCAGGCCCGATGCAGTACCTGATCCCCGGCTGGACCTTTGACCGTAAACGTCCCGTTTTCGGCCGTCATTGATTCTGAAAAAGGACATAAATATGAATTCTCAATTTACGACGCCTGTTGTTACTGAAATGCAAGTCATCCCGGTGGCGGGTCATGACAGTATGCTGATGAATCTGAGTGGCGCACACGCACCGTTCTTCACGCGTAATATTGTGATCATCAAAGATAATTCTGGTCACACCGGCGTAGGGGAAATTCCCGGCGGCGAGAAAATCCGTAAAACGCTGGAAGATGCGATTCCGCTGGTGGTAGGTAAAACGCTGGGTGAATACAAAAACGTTCTGACGCTGGTGCGTAATACTTTTGCCGATCGTGATTCTGGCGGGCGTGGTTTACAGACTTTTGATCTGCGTACCACTATCCACGTGGTAACCGGGATCGAAGCGGCAATGCTGGATCTGCTTGGGCAACACCTTGGGGTTAACGTGGCATCCCTGCTGGGCGATGGTCAACAGCGTAGCGAAGTCGAAATGCTCGGTTATCTGTTCTTTGTCGGCAATCGCAAAGCCACACCGTTACCGTATCAAAGCCAGCCGGATGACAAATGCGACTGGTATCGTCTTCGTCACGAAGAAGCGATGACGCCGGATGCGGTGGTGCGCCTGGCGGAAGCGGCGTATGAAAAATATGGCTTCAACGATTTCAAACTGAAAGGCGGTGTACTGGCCGGGGAAGAAGAAGCCGAATCTATTGTGGCACTGGCGCAACGCTTCCCGCAGGCGCGTATTACGCTCGATCCTAACGGTGCCTGGTCGCTGAACGAAGCGATTAAAATTGGTAAATACCTGAAAGGTTCGCTGGCTTATGCAGAAGATCCGTGTGGTGCGGAGCAAGGTTTCTCCGGGCGTGAAGTGATGGCAGAGTTCCGTCGCGCAACTGGCCTGCCGACTGCAACCAATATGATAGCCACCGACTGGCGGCAGATGGGCCATACGCTCTCGTTACAATCCGTTGATATCCCGCTGGCGGATCCGCATTTCTGGACGATGCAGGGTTCGGTACGTGTGGCGCAAATGTGCCATGAATTTGGCCTGACCTGGGGTTCACACTCTAACAACCACTTCGATATTTCCCTGGCGATGTTTACCCATGTTGCCGCTGCTGCACCGGGTAAAATTACTGCTATTGATACGCACTGGATCTGGCAGGAAGGTAATCAGCGCCTGACCAAAGAGCCTTTTGAGATCAAAGGCGGTCTGGTACAAGTGCCAGAAAAACCGGGGCTGGGTGTAGAAATCGATATGGATCAAGTGATGAAAGCCCATGAGCTGTATCAGAAATACGGGCTTGGCGCGCGTGATGATGCGATGGGGATGCAGTACCTGATTCCTGGCTGGACGTTCGATAACAAGCGTCCGTGCATGGTGCGTTAAGACAGAAAACCAAAACCGGCTCTATCTGGAGCCGGTTTGAGACTGATGCCAAACGCAAAATTGCCTGTTGCGCTACGTATCAGGTCTACATCATTTTTTAATTCATTGAATTTAATTGGTTTTGTAGGCCGGATAAGGCGTTAACGCCGCATCCGGCATAAACACAGGCACTTTGTCACCAATCTGAAACCAGCTTCATAAAAAGCCGATTGCTACTCGACAAGACGTCCATTACCCAAGAATTTTACTGGCTTCGCGTGCCACATTATCCATCTCGTCCAACAATTCCAGTAGCTCCGGCTCCAAATCTTCTTCTTTAGTACCGCTTCGTAGCTGTTGTTCGATAAGTTGACAGAGATTCTTCATTCGCGGCACACCGCTATAGCCGCAACTGCCATGCAGTTTATGAATCAAATCAACCAGGCCTTCCGGATTTTCCCCAACCAGTTGTTCCTCAACTTTGTTGCGAACTTCTGGCAGGAAATCGAGCAACATTTGCAGCATATCGCGCGCCAGATCGGTTTTGCCAGCGGCCTGGCGTAGCGCCAGTTGCCAGTCCAGAGTCGCATTCTGGTTCACCACAATTTCGTTCACTTCTGGCGTCACAACGCGGGAAGAAATGCCGCTGCCGGGTTTGTAGCGCAGCAGCAAATTATGCAATCGTTCTTCTTCTATCGGTTTCGCCAGATAATCGCTCATCCCCGCGCCAAGTAATTTCTCTTTTTGCCCAGCCATCGCATGTGCAGTCACCGCGATGACTGGCGTTTGTTGCTGGTGCGGAAGCTGGTGGATAAGTTCGCATGCACGAATGCCGTCCATGTCCGGCATTTGAATATCCATTAAGATTAAATCGAACGGCATCTGTTTTGCTCGTTCAACCGCCTGATGTCCGCTATCGCACAACTCCACATGCTGAACCATGTCTTCCAGCAATGCGCCGATAAGTTTCAGGTTTGCTGGGTTATCATCAACAGCCATAACCGTCATTACCAGCTTACTTTCGTCGGTGACAGGCAACAGCGTATTTTGTGTTTGATGACAAAACTCGGTCAGTACAGGCAACAGACGTGTAGGCGTCAGGGGTTTCAGCAGACACGCGCCGATACCATCTTGCTTGAGCTTTTCGGCATTGACCTGTGCATGGCACGGAAGGGCGAGCATCAGAAAATCGGTCATCGACACCGCTTTCGCTAACCGCTCATGTTGCATCGTTAGCGGTTCGCGGAAAGTCACCGCAATCCCTAACAACATCATGTCGTAATGCGCGGGAGGGAGGGCCGAGAAGCTTGGGCTGTAGACCACCTCAAGCGGTGTTTCGCTTAAAATATCCAGCGTGCACTGCGCGGCTGCCGAGTTCGGTTCGACATAAGCCAGGCGTTTGCCGGTGAGGCACTGGGTGGATGGTCCTTCAATAATAATATTCGGGTTCAGATCGAGATTAATATGGAACCAGAAGGTTGAGCCACGATTCGGCTGGCTATGGAACGAGATATCTCCGCCCATCTCATTAACCAGTTTTTGCGTAATTACCAGCCCCAGCCCGGTGCCGCCATGACGGCGTGAAATACTGGCATCTGCCTGCCTGAAGGCCTGGAACAGGCGCGATTGATCGCGTTCAGGAATACCAATACCGGTATCGCGGATCTGCACTTCAATCTGAACTTTGGTATTACTCAGCGCTCGTTTTTCCACCAGAATATCGATGTTGCCATTCTCGGTGAATTTAATCGCATTCCCCACCAGGTTAGTGATGATTTGCTGTAAACGCAGCGGATCGCCTATCACGTTATCTGGCACGTCGCTCTTAATATTGAGCGTCAATTCCAGCCCTTTATCGTGAGAAGAATGCGCCAGAAGAGTAACCACTTCATCCAGCGTGCTGCGCAGCGGGAACGGAATACTTTCCAGGATCAGCTTGCCCGCTTCCAGTTTCGAGAAGTCGAGAACATCATTAATAATTGCCAGCAAATTATTTGCCGAGCGTTCAATCGTGTTCAGGTGATCGCGTTGCGTTGGCGTTAATTCTGTTTTCAGCGTCAGGCGGGTAAAGCCAATAACTCCATTCAGCGGTGTACGCAGCTCATGTGACATATTCGCCAGAAACTCGGACTTAATACGCGCCGCTTCCTGGGCGCGCTTTTTCGCCAGGTCCAACTCAACGTTCTGAATTTCCATCTGCTCCAGCGTTTCACGCAGATCAGACGTCGCCTGGTCGATATTGTGCTGCATCTCTTCGTGATAAGCCGCCAGAGACATTGCCATCGAGTTAATGCCGTTTTTCAGCATATCCAACTCGCCGAGCATAAATCCTTCCACCCGGCTGTCGAGTTGTCCTCGGCGGATGCGGTCGACAGTATTCACCATGTTGCGAATCGGGCCGGTTACATCGCGCATGAGTCGCCAGCCAAAAATAAGCGCAATACCAATACAAAACAGCATCATCACGCTGGAAATAAAAATCTCTTTATATTGCTGTAAGCGCACCGATTTAAGGTCCAGCTCAAGGGCAATATACCCCAGCATATTCTGACTATTTTTGGCATCGCTAATGGGCGATTCGTCGGGAGAATAACTCTCGGAGATAATCGGCGTACGCAAAATCATAATATCGCCATCACGTGTGACAGTGAGCTGGCGCGGAAATGGCACGTTACTACCGAGCTGCATTGCTGAAGGGTCGAGATGAAAATTGGAGGTGACAAAGAGTCGGTTATTTTCATCGTAAACTGAAATGGCGCGAACAATATCAGAATGGCGACGATGCAAAACGCTTATCAACTGACCGATAGATTCGCGATTTTGCAGGCTCATGCCATATTCAGTAGAAACTGCAAGCGGCTCAATAATGCTGGCACCGGCATCTTCCAGTTGACGCTGCAAGTCGTTATAGCGATGCACGACGAAAAAGATACTGAGCAATAAACCAATAAGGACGGTCGGCGCCAGGATCAGAATCATCATGCGTGCGCGCAGGCTGTAGTTGGTCATGGAGTTCCGTTATGGGACAATTAAGGTCACACTGTTAAATTGAGAAAGTCTCGCCAATGGCGCAATTCTACTCTGCAAAACGACGCGTGACGACGCGTCAGATCATAACCGTTTCAGTCAACGACCTCGACTCTTTTGGTCAGGGCGTGGCACGACATAACGGAAAAGCGTTATTTATCCCCGGGCTATTGCCGCAGGAAGACGCGGAAGTTACTGTTACTGAAGATAAAAAACAGTATTCCCGCGCTAAAGTCGTGCGCAGGCTAAGCGACAGCCCGGAACGCGAAACGCCACGCTGCCCTCATTTTGGCGTATGCGGCGGCTGTCAGCAACAACACGCCAGCATCGAACTACAGCAGCGAAGCAAAAGTGCGGCGCTCGCCCGGTTAATGAAGCATGACGTCTCTGAAGTGATCGCCGATGTTCCCTGGGGATACCGTCGCCGCGCGCGCTTAAGCCTGAACTATCAGCCGAAAAAACAACAATTACAGATGGGATTTCGCAAAGCGGGTTCCAGTGACATTGTCGATGTTAAGCAATGCCCCATTTTAGCGCCCCAACTTGAAGCATTGCTGCCCAAAGTCAGGGCATGCCTGGGCAGCTTACAAGCCATGCGCCATCTTGGTCACGTTGAACTGGTGCAGGCAACCAGCGGCACGCTGATGATTTTACGCCATACCGCACCGCTAAGTTCGGCTGATCGTGAAAAACTGGAACGCTTTTCGCATTCTGAAGGCCTGGATCTGTTTCTCGCCCCCGATAGTGAGATACTCGAAACCGTCTCTGGCGAGATGCCCTGGTATGACTCAAACGGATTGCGTTTAACTTTTAGCCCGCGTGATTTTATTCAGGTCAACGCGGGTGTGAACCAGAAAATGGTGGCGCGCGCGCTGGAGTGGTTGGATGTGCAGGCTGAAGACAGCGTGCTTGATCTATTCTGCGGTATGGGCAATTTCACACTGCCATTAGCGACACGAGCGGCTAGCGTGGTAGGGGTAGAAGGTGTTGCTGCGCTGGTGGAGAAAGGTCAGGAAAATGCGCGACTTAATGGTTTACAAAATGTGACGTTTTATCATGAAAATCTTGAAGATGATGTCACAAAGCAGCCGTGGGCTAAAAACGGCTTTGACAAAGTGTTGCTGGACCCGGCGCGAGCAGGTGCTGCTGGCGTCATGCAGCAAATTATAAAACTGGAACCCATTCGTATAGTTTATGTATCCTGTAACCCTGCGACGCTGGCTCGGGATAGCGAGGCGTTATTAAAAGCAGGATATACCATTGCGCGACTGGCGATGCTGGATATGTTCCCACACACGGGGCATCTGGAATCGATGGTGCTTTTTTCGCGCGTTAAATAGTTACGATTTGCTGATTTCGGCAGGTCAGGTCCCTAAAGGAGAGGACAATGGTTGCGGTAAGAAGTGCACATATCAATAAGGCTGGTGAATTTGATCCGGACAAATGGATCGCAAGTCTGGGGATTGCCAGCCAGAAGTCGTGTGAGTGCTTAGCCGAAACCTGGGCGTATTGTCTGCAGCAGACGCAGGGGCATCCGGATGCCAGTTTGCTGTTGTGGCGTGGTGTCGAGATGGTGGAGATCCTCTCGATATTAAGTATGGACATTGACACGCTGCGGGCGGCGCTACTGTTCCCTCTGGCCGATGCCAACGTAGTCAGCGAAGACGTACTGCGCGAGAGCGTCGGTAAGTCGGTCGTTAATCTTATTCACGGTGTGCGCGATATGGCGGCAATCCGCCAGCTTAAAGCCACACACACCGATTCTGTTTCCTCCGAGCAGGTCGATAATGTTCGCCGGATGTTGCTGGCGATGGTCGATGACTTCCGTTGCGTGGTCATCAAACTGGCGGAGCGAATTGCCCATCTGCGCGAAGTGAAAGACGCGCCAGAAGATGAACGCGTACTTGCAGCAAAAGAGTGCACCAATATCTACGCGCCGCTGGCGAACCGTCTCGGGATCGGGCAACTGAAATGGGAACTGGAAGATTACTGCTTCCGTTATCTCCACCCGACCGAATACAAGCGCATCGCCAAATTGCTGCATGAACGCCGTCTCGACCGCGAACACTATATCGAAGAGTTTGTCGGTCATCTGCGCGCTGAGATGAAAGCTGAAGGCGTTAAAGCTGAAGTGTATGGTCGTCCGAAACACATCTACAGCATCTGGCGCAAAATGCAGAAAAAGAACCTCGCCTTCGATGAGCTGTTTGATGTCCGTGCAGTACGTATTGTTGCCGAGCGTTTACAAGACTGCTACGCCGCGCTGGGGATAGTGCACACTCACTATCGCCACTTGCCGGATGAATTTGATGATTACGTCGCAAATCCGAAACCAAACGGCTATCAGTCTATTCATACTGTGGTACTGGGGCCGGGTGGCAAAACCGTTGAGATCCAAATCCGCACCAAACAGATGCATGAAGATGCAGAGCTGGGTGTCGCTGCGCACTGGAAATACAAAGAAGGTGCGGCTGCTGGCGGGGCGCGTTCGGGACATGAAGACCGGATTGCCTGGCTGCGTAAACTGATTGCGTGGCAGGAAGAGATGGCTGATTCCGGCGAAATGCTCGACGAAGTACGCAGCCAGGTGTTTGACGACCGGGTATACGTCTTTACGCCGAAAGGTGATGTCGTTGATTTGCCTGCGGGATCAACGCCGCTGGACTTCGCTTATCACATCCACAGCGATGTCGGACACCGCTGCATCGGGGCAAAAATTGGCGGGCGGATTGTGCCATTCACCTACCAGTTACAGATGGGTGACCAGATTGAAATTATCACCCAGAAACAGCCCAATCCCAGCCGTGACTGGTTAAACCCAAACCTCGGTTACGTCACAACCAGCCGTGGGCGTTCGAAAATTCATGCCTGGTTCCGTAAACAGGATCGTGACAAAAACATTCTGGCTGGACGACAAATCCTTGATGACGAGCTGGAACATCTTGGGATCAGCCTGAAAGAAGCAGAAAAACACCTGCTGCCGCGTTACAACTTCAATGATGTCGACGAGTTGCTGGCGGCGATTGGTGGCGGGGATATCCGTCTCAATCAGATGGTGAATTTCCTGCAATCGCAATTTAATAAGCCGAGTGCCGAAGAGCAGGACGCCGCCGCGCTGAAGCAACTTCAGCAAAAAAGCTACACGCCGCAAAACCGCAGTAAAGATAACGGTCGCGTGGTGGTTGAGGGTGTCGGTAACCTGATGCACCACATCGCACGCTGCTGCCAGCCGATTCCTGGAGATGAGATTGTCGGCTTCATAACCCAGGGGCGCGGTATTTCAGTACACCGCGCCGATTGCGAACAACTGGCGGAACTGCGCTCCCATGCGCCAGAACGCATTGTTGATGCTGTATGGGGCGAGAGCTACTCCGCCGGATATTCGCTGGTGGTCCGCGTGCTGGCTAATGATCGTAGTGGGTTGTTACGTGATATCACGACCATTCTCGCCAATGAGAAAGTGAACGTGCTTGGCGTTGCCAGCCGTAGCGACACCAAACAGCAACTGGCAACCATCGACATGACCATTGAGATTTATAACCTGCAGGTGCTGGGCCGCGTGCTGGGTAAACTCAACCAGGTGCCGGATGTTATCGACGCGCGTCGACTGCACGGGAGTTAGTCTTACATAGCTGGATATGGCGTCAGCCGTATCCAGCGATATCTTTTACTCGAAGGTATTACACCTGACAGACCCGCAATTTTCAGGACATTCTAATGAATCAAATCGACCGTTTGCTCACCATCATGCAGCGCCTGCGCGACCCGGAAAACGGCTGCCCGTGGGATAAAGAGCAGACATTTGCTTCTATAGCACCTTACACACTTGAAGAAACCTACGAAGTGCTGGACGCCATTGCCCGCGAAGACTTTGACGATCTGCGCGGTGAGCTCGGCGATCTGTTGTTCCAGGTGGTGTTTTACGCGCAAATGGCCCAGGAAGAAGGGCGCTTTGACTTTAATGATATTTGTGCTGCGATCAGCGATAAATTAGAGCGTCGCCATCCGCATGTTTTTGCTGACAGTTCTGCCGAAAATAGTAGTGAAGTACTCGCCCGTTGGGAGCAAATCAAAACTGAAGAGCGCGCGCAGAAAGCACAGCATTCGGCGCTGGATGATATTCCTCGTAGTTTACCGGCTTTAATGCGTGCGCAAAAAATCCAGAAACGTTGCGCCAACGTTGGTTTTGACTGGACGACGCTTGGCCCGGTGGTCGATAAAGTCTACGAAGAGATCGACGAGGTGATGTACGAGGCGCGGCAGGCTGTTGTCGACCAGGCTAAACTGGAGGAGGAAATGGGCGACCTGCTGTTTGCAACGGTTAATCTGGCTCGCCATTTAGGGACGAAAGCAGAAATCGCATTGCAAAAAGCGAATGAAAAATTCGAGCGTCGTTTTCGCGAAGTGGAGCGTATTGTTGCCGCGCGTGGACTGGAAATGACAGGTGTTGACCTCGAAACAATGGAAGAAGTCTGGCAACAGGTAAAACGGCAGGAAATTGATCTCTAAGGGAATTACGCGGTCAAGCGCCATTTGTGTCATTTTTTAAATGACAAGCGCTTGATTTGCGTCAAAAACATTTACCCCAAAGGGGCTATTTTCTCACTCCTGATTTCAATAGTGCGCTGGCGAAGAGGAGGGATAATGAAAGTTTGTGGCACAGGTCATGTTCGGGTATACTGCTTTCCCGTCCTGGTTATTCCATCGTCTTTTCAACCTAACTTCTCAGGTTCAGCATGACAACGAACTATATTTTTGTGACCGGCGGGGTCGTATCCTCTCTGGGTAAAGGCATTGCCGCAGCCTCCCTCGCAGCCATTCTTGAAGCCCGTGGCCTCAATGTGACCATCATGAAACTGGATCCGTACATTAACGTCGATCCAGGTACTATGAGCCCAATCCAACACGGGGAAGTGTTCGTTACTGAAGACGGCGCTGAAACCGACCTGGACCTGGGTCACTACGAGCGTTTCATTCGTACCAAAATGAGCCGCCGCAACAACTTCACCACGGGTCGTATCTACTCAGACGTTCTGCGTAAAGAACGCCGCGGTGACTACCTCGGCGCAACCGTACAGGTTATTCCACACATCACTAACGCTATCAAAGAACGCGTTCTTGCAGGTGGTGAAGGCCACGACGTGGTTCTGGTCGAAATCGGCGGTACCGTAGGTGACATCGAATCCCTGCCGTTCCTCGAAGCGATTCGCCAGTTGGCTGTTGAAATTGGCCGTGAGCACACTCTGTTTATGCACCTGACGCTGGTGCCGTACATGGCAGCGTCTGGTGAAGTCAAAACCAAACCGACCCAGCACTCTGTAAAAGAGCTGCTCTCCATCGGTATCCAACCTGACATCCTGATTTGTCGTTCAGATCGCGCCGTTCCGGCTAACGAACGTGCGAAGATTGCATTGTTCTGTAATGTTCCGGAAAAAGCGGTTATTTCTCTGAAAGATGTCGATTCCATCTATAAAATTCCGGGCCTGTTGAAATCTCAGGGGCTGGACGATTATATTTGTAAACGATTCAGCTTAAACTGCCCGGAAGCGAATCTGTCCGAATGGGAACAGGTTATCTTCGAAGAAGCGAATCCGGTGAGTGAAGTCACTATCGGTATGGTCGGCAAGTACATTGAACTGCCGGACGCTTACAAATCCGTGATCGAAGCACTGAAACATGGTGGGCTGAAGAATCGTGTCAGCGTCAACATTAAACTGATTGATTCACAAGATGTTGAAACGCGCGGTGTTGAAATCCTTAAAGGTCTGGACGCGATCCTCGTACCTGGCGGTTTCGGCTATCGTGGCGTAGAAGGCATGATTACTACCGCGCGCTTTGCGCGTGAGAACAATATTCCTTATCTGGGCATTTGCTTGGGTATGCAGGTGGCGTTAATTGATTACGCTCGCCATGTTGCCAACATGGAGAACGCCAACTCTACGGAATTTGTGCCAGACTGTAAGTACCCGGTTGTGGCGCTGATTACCGAGTGGCGCGATGAAAACGGCAACGTTGAAGTTCGTAGCGAGAAGAGCGATCTCGGCGGCACCATGCGTCTCGGCGCACAGCAGTGCCAGCTGGTTGACAATAGCCTGGTTCGCCAGCTGTACAATGCGCCGACAATTGTTGAGCGTCATCGTCACCGCTACGAAGTCAACAACATGCTGCTGAAACAGATTGAAGATGCAGGTCTGCGCGTTGCGGGCCGTTCCGGGGATGATCAGTTGGTCGAGATCATCGAAGTTCCGAATCACCCGTGGTTCGTGGCTTGCCAGTTCCATCCGGAGTTTACTTCTACTCCACGTGATGGACACCCGCTGTTTGCTGGCTTTGTAAAAGCCGCCAGCGAGTTCCAGAAACGTCAGGCGAAGTAAGTAAAAAAAGTTAGAACGGCAACGCGTACCTTAGGTACGCGTTGTTTGTCTGGAGTTTCAGTTTAACTAGTGACTTGAGGAAAACCTAATGTCCAAAATCGTAAAAATCATCGGTCGTGAAATCATCGACTCCCGTGGTAACCCGACTGTTGAAGCCGAAGTACATCTGGAGGGTGGTTTCGTCGGTATGGCAGCTGCTCCATCAGGTGCTTCTACTGGTTCCCGTGAAGCTCTGGAACTGCGCGATGGCGACAAATCCCGTTTCCTGGGCAAAGGCGTAACCAAAGCTGTTGCTGCGGTTAACGGCCCGATCGCTCAGGCGCTGATTGGCAAAGATGCCAAAGATCAGGCTGGCATTGACAAGATCATGATCGACCTGGACGGCACCGAAAACAAATCTAACTTCGGCGCGAACGCAATCCTGGCTGTATCTCTGGCTAACGCCAAAGCTGCTGCTGCTGCTAAAGGGATGCCTCTGTATGAGCACATCGCTGAACTGAACGGCACTCCGGGCAAATACTCTATGCCGGTTCCGATGATGAACATCATCAACGGTGGTGAGCACGCTGACAACAACGTTGATATCCAGGAATTCATGATTCAGCCGGTTGGCGCGAAAACTGTGAAAGAAGCCATCCGCATGGGTTCTGAAGTTTTCCATCACCTGGCAAAAGTTCTGAAAGCGAAAGGCATGAACACTGCGGTTGGTGATGAAGGTGGCTATGCGCCGAACCTGGGTTCCAACGCTGAAGCTCTGGCTGTTATCGCTGAAGCTGTTAAAGCTGCTGGTTATGAACTGGGCAAAGACATCACTCTGGCGATGGACTGCGCAGCTTCTGAATTCTACAAAGACGGTAAATACGTTCTGGCTGGCGAAGGCAACAAAGCTTTCACCTCTGAAGAATTCACTCACTTCCTGGAAGAACTGACCAAACAGTACCCGATCGTTTCTATCGAAGACGGTCTGGACGAATCTGACTGGGACGGTTTCGCATACCAGACCAAAGTACTGGGCGACAAAATCCAGCTGGTTGGTGACGACCTGTTCGTAACCAACACCAAGATCCTGAAAGAAGGTATCGAAAAAGGTATCGCGAACTCCATCCTGATCAAATTCAACCAGATCGGTTCTCTGACCGAAACTCTGGCTGCAATCAAGATGGCGAAAGACGCTGGCTACACTGCAGTGATCTCTCACCGTTCTGGCGAAACTGAAGACGCTACCATTGCTGACCTGGCTGTTGGTACTGCTGCAGGCCAGATCAAAACTGGTTCTATGAGCCGTTCTGACCGTGTTGCTAAATACAACCAGCTGATTCGTATCGAAGAAGCTCTGGGCGAAAAAGCACCGTACAACGGTCGTAAAGAGATCAAAGGCCAGGCATAAGTCTGACTTTATCTGATTTAAAAATGCCAGCCTTCGGGCTGGCATTTTTTATGGTCGAGTTACCAGCGGCCGGACGCGCCGCCACCGCCAGAAGAACCGCCACCTCCGCTAAATCCGCCGCCGCCGCTAAACCCACCACCACTTGAGCCGCCACCGGAAGAGGATGAAGAAGAACCTTTTCTTGAAGCTCTTTCTTTACCGAGTTTCTTATATTTGGCGCGTAGTTTTTTACTAACTATAAGCCAAAAGATAAGCAGCACTACGATCGCGAAAGGCGTTAACATACCGCAGGCAACGATTAAATTCGTCCATGGTCCTGGCTCTGCAACATAAAGGAATACCATCCCGTAAATTGCGCCAGTGAGTGCTATCCAGGGGAGATTTGACGGATCGGTAAAAACAATAAAATATGAAAGCACCGCCAGTAATATAATTACAGCAAGCGATAATGGAATAGGGGGATTGATACTGTAGTAATTCCCCCTGTTTTCCGGTAATTCACCATTCAACAGAAGCGCGCCAATATTTTCGCTTGCCAGTGTTAACCCACCCATAAGGTCATCACTTTTGAAGGCAGGGATTAATATATCACGGATAATCTTCGCCGCTTGCAGGTCGGTAACCACCCCTTCCAGCCCGTAGCCCACTTCAATGCGAACTTTACGATCTTCCCAGACGACCAGGATCAGAATACCATCGTCACGCCGCTCATCCCCCAGTTTCCAGCTATCAAAAACGCGAGTTGCATATTGTTCAATGGTATCGTCCCCGGTGGATGGCACAATTAATACGGCGACCTGGGCTCGTGTTTTTTGTGTAATATCCTGCAGCTGCTGTGTCAGTGATTGTTGTTCAGACGAGCTTAACGTACCAGTAATATCGGTCACCTGGTGGCGCAGCTCCGGCACAGCAATTTGCTGGGCAAGCACCGGAAAGCACCACAAAGCGAGTAAAATAAAGATTAAGCGCATTACGATCACCAACGGCCGGAAGCGCCACCGCCACCAGATGAACCGCCGCCACCGCTGAAATTGTCATTGTCGAAAGACGATGAAGAGGAAGATGACGACGATGATGAAGAATGCCAGGAAGCCGAGTTGCTTCTTTCGTAACGAGACGGTCGGTTGGCACTACGCATTGAAGCACGCACCTTTCTGCCGAAAGGTGTGAAAGCGATAGCTACGGCCAGGAACGGTGTGGCGAAACATAATAATGTGGCAAGAACTCCCCAGCTCCCGCTATATCCAGCGATGGGAAGTACAAAGGCCAATATTATGGCAGCAAAGCAAATTACTCCCAGCGTTTTGACATATCCTCTGGCAGAAATAAACGTCAGTACTATCGCCCAGACTAACAAAGCCCACCAACCGCTAAAGGGCAAAGGGTGATCGGGCGATGTGTTATTGACTAAATCATTTCCTGATAGTCGGGTTTCAATATCACTGATACCCTGTTGCAAGCCGCCAGTAAGGTCGCCTTTTTTAAACGCGGGAATAATACTGTTGCGAATAATTTGCCCGGACTGTGCATCCGTCAGAATACCCTCAAGCCCGTAACCGATTTCAATATGAACGGTATGATCTTGCCAGGCAACTACCAGTAAAATACCGTCATCACGACCTTTATGGCCGGGCTGCCAACTCTCGAACACACGTGTTGCATATTGCTCGATGGTTTCTTCGCCTGTGGTTTCAACCACCAATACCACAAGCTGCGTCTGTTCTTTTTGCGTCAGGGCTTTAATCTGGCTGGTCAGAGTACTTACTTCCCCTCTGGTTAATGTCCCTGTTAAATCATTCATATATTTAGGTGATTCAGGTACTGGAACTTGTACTGCAAACGCAGATGAACAGACCAGAACAAGAAGTAAGATAAAATTTTTCATATAATTAACTCGCCTAATGAGCATTAGCATTCTGGCTAAAATCTATTGTTGGGGCTTTGCTTACTGCGGCGACATCATCCGGCAAATAATTTTTCTTTGGTGTGTAATCCATGACCTTTGCGGTTAACACTGCGGGAAATTTGCGGATAGTGACATTATATTGTTCAATGGCTTTAATATATCTTCCTCGCGCGACAGCAATTCTATTTTCGCTTCCTTCGAGTTGTACCATTAAATTTTGATAGAGTTCCTGAGCCTTTAATTCAGGATAACGTTCACTAATAATCGTTAACGGCCCGAGAGTGCGAGTTACCTGCGCCTGAGCTTGTTGCCAGGCTTGTAATTTTTGCTCATCTCCCGGAGCTTGCTGAAGATCGCTGCTGGCACGATTAGCTTGACTACGAGCTAACGTAACGGCCTCCAGTACCTCTTTTTCATGGCTGGAATAACCTTTAATACTTGCGACAAGATTAGGAATAAGATCGGCGCGACGTTGATACTGATTCAGTACTTCTGACCAGGAGGCATTAACCTGCTCATCATAGGTTTGAATATCGTTATAACCGCAACCTGATAAATTGAAAATAAATATAAATACGATGAATATTCTAAACATGTTTAAATCCCTTTTATTTGATCCTTTAAAACATAATACGCCGCTTCATTTTATTCTTAATGATCTGATTCACTTTTTACCTTAAACCCGCCTGTAACAGAATGTTAATAAGACATGATTGTTGCGGCAGGATCTGCAATAATTAACAATTATCCACTTCTCAGAGAATGCTATGCAGTACCCGATTAACGAGATGTTCCAGACCCTGCAAGGTGAGGGTTACTTTACCGGCGTCCCCGCCATTTTTATTCGTTTACAGGGATGCCCGGTCGGCTGTGCCTGGTGCGACACCAAACACACATGGGAAAAGCTTGAGGATCGGGAAGTTTCCCTTTTCAGCATTCTGGGTAAAACGAAAGAGAGTGATAAGTGGGGAGCAGCAAGCAGTGAAGACTTACTCGCAGTCATCGGTCGTCAGGGATACACCGCGCGTCACGTGGTGATTACGGGTGGTGAACCTTGTATTCATGACTTGATGCCACTAACTGACCTGCTCGAAAAGAACGGTTTCAGTTGCCAGATAGAAACCAGCGGTACTCATGAAGTGCGTTGTACGCCGAATACCTGGGTCACCGTGTCGCCAAAACTGAATATGCGTGGCGGTTATGAAGTATTGTCGCAAGCCCTGGAGCGAGCTAACGAAATCAAACACCCAGTTGGACGCGTACGGGATATCGAAGCACTGGATGAATTGCTGGCGACGCTGACCGATGATAAACCGCGAGTCATTGCACTTCAGCCAATTAGCCAGAAGGAAGATGCTACGCGTTTGTGCATTGAAACTTGCATTGCGCGTAACTGGCGTTTGTCGATGCAAACACATAAATATTTGAATATTGCCTGATCTGTTTATACATCATTATATTTAACGTATATGTTAAACAATAATAGCCCCCGTTTTACGGGGAGCTATGCCTGATAGTTAAGTGATTATCGATAGCGTTTTTGTAAACTGGCAGGAAGATAACGCTGTAACGGGGATGGTGTTTCACCTTCAATCAGTTGCGAAATAAGCTCAAAGCAGTGAAAAGCAAGTTGGCGATTATCCTGTTGTATCGTGTCGATTCTTACCGAAAGTGAATCATACAAGTAATGATCATCAAAACTTGCCAGGTGGATTTTACTGTCGAGTAAATTATATTGGCTCATATAGCGCAGAACGCCTTCCAGTAACCCACAAGCTGCAGTGAATAATGCTTTAGGGGGACGTCCTAAACGAGCGCATAGTGCGGCAAACATTTCATATCCTGAGCTCGGATGATAATTACCGTGAATAATCCATTCAGGTTGTAGCGTTACTCCGGCTTGCTGCAAGCCTTGTGTAAATCCTTCCAGTCGATCGCGTGTCGGTGACAAACGGGGTTGTCCGCCCAGAAAATAGAATTCATCCGGGTGACTCCGTGCAATATCTGCCACCAGGGCGGCGGTGGGAGAAACAGAGTCAGTAATTACCAATGGCAATGTGCTGCCGTTCATGTGGCGATCGAACAACACAACAGGTAATTGCTCGCTAAGTTTTTGATAGTCATTATCATGCAGCATACTGGATGCGACGATTAATCCATCAACCTGGCGGGCAATCATATTGTTCACCACCATTGTTTCCTGTGAAGGATTTTCATCAGTACAGGATATGAGGAGCTGGACGCCCGCTTCCCGACACAATGTTTCCAGTTCATGGGAAAATACTGCAAATCCGTAGTTAGTGATTTCAGGAACGACAAGACCAATGGTATGACTGCGGTTGTCCCGTAATGAGCGGGCATGAATACTGGGCTGATAATGCTGCTGTTGGGCAATACTCAGCACACGCTCACGCGTTTCCTGCGCAACACGTAACTCTTTGCCACGACCATTGAGAACCAGACTGGCGGTTGCTTTAGACACTCCCGCCAGTTCAGCAATGTCTTTAATAGTAACGCGTTTGGTTTTTCTCACGACGAGGATCCGTAATTCAAAACCCTCATTCTACCATGCAGGCGCGTAGCGACCAGTAGTGTAACGTGACGTCAGACTCACCCTGTAATATCAGCGAAGCTGGATGATGGGGAAAATAACGATTGCTCATTACACCTTCGCCATTATTGATGAATATTTCTACGCTGGAACTGTCACAGAGAATCTTCAGTGACGTTACGCTTCCTCGCCAGTAACGAGTTAGTTTCTCTTGCCCTGCAAGGCTTTTCCTCTGTAGTTGAATACCATCGGCATTGAGATGTAGTGCCAGTGCGTTGCCAAAATTCAGATACAGCTCACCCGACGGAATGATGTCCATTTCCAGGCGTTCAATTTCGACATGCGGTGCATAATCCGCTTTTCCTTGCCAGAAGTGTTCAGCTTCACGCAGTTGCGTGAGTTCCCTGATTGGCATCTGCAACAATTTTCCCTTCTGGAATGAGAGTTCGCGCAAACAGGTCATTTGATGCTGCCAATGATGTTTTCTGGTTGGTTGCAACATCTCTTCACCATCAGGAACCCCCATCCAACCAACCAGCAATCGTCGCCCGTCCGGGGCTTCCATCGTCTGTGGCGCATAGAATTCAAACCCCGCATCCAGCTCTGAGAAAGCGCCATGCGTAAATTTGCCTGTCTCGTAATCAAACTGTCCATGTAGCCAGGCGCAGGGATAAGTATTCAGATAGCGCTCATGTTCGCGCGCCATTCCCTGGGGGCAGCAGAGGAGAATGTATTCACCATCAAGGGCGAAAAAATCAGGACATTCCCACATGTATCCTGCGTTATCTATTTCATTCAGACCGTTACCAGCAATTTCTCCATGAAAAGACCAGGTATAGAGATCGACAGAGGAATACAGCAGCACTTTCCCCCGTTTCTCTTTATCTTGCGCGCCAAGCACCATGTACCATTGGCTGTTGTGCTTCCAGACTTTTGGATCACGAACATGTCCGGTGTAACCATCAGGTAACGGTATGACAGGGCCTAGTTTATCAAACCCGCCCTGGTTATTTTCGGTGGCCAGGCATTGCCATGCCGTTCTGCTGCCATCATCAAACTTAACATTACCGGTATAGCAAAGTGTGAGAACGCCCTGATTATTAACCGCGCTTCCTGAGTAACAACCATTACGGTCGTACTCTTTATCAGGCATTAGCGCTAATGGTTCATGCTGCCAGTGCAATAAATCCGTCGAACTCCAGTGCCCCCAACATTTGTACTTATGATCACAAGCCAGTGGATTCCACTGATAAAACAGATGATAGCGGCCTCCTGACCAGCAAAAGCCATTTGGATCGTTCATTAGTCCGGTGACTGGAGCGAGATGCCAACAAGGATAGTGGGCATCTGCCTGTGCTTTGGGCTGACCTTTCATAACTGCCTGTAAAATCGCGGGCATTTGTGAAGGCATCGACATTATTCCTCGTCCGTTTTGTATTTGAGTAATAAAGAGAGACTAAAAGCGACAGCGAAAGCAATCGCCATTCCAATAATATAATTAACCAACGATGTTGGCTGAACTATTGCCATGCCGGGTATTGCTGTCAGACCAACGGCAGTCATATAAACGTGAACAGAGACAACCCAGGCACCGCCGGCAGCGCCACCAATTAAGGCAGCAATAAAAGGTTTAACAAAACGAAGATTGATACCAAAAATAGCGGCTTCAGTTATACCTAACATTGCGGAAAAGGCCGAGGGCAGGGTGATTGCTTTAATTTTTGTATCTTTGGTTTTAAACCATACCGCCAGACATGCACCGCCTTGCGCAACGTTTGCCATTGCCCAAATAGGCAGCAGGAAATTGACACCAATTGCAGGATTTCCTAAAAGCCCGGCTTCAATTGCGTGAAAACTATGATGGATGCCAGTAATTACAATGGCTGAATATAGCCCACCGAATAACAACCCTGCTAACCAGCCAGCGTGTGCAATCAGCGTGCTGAGAACGAAAGAGATACCATCGCCTAACGCTCGTCCTGCTGGACCAATGATTAAAAGAGCGATAAAGCCAGAAATGACGACTGTCAGAAATGGCGTCAGAATGAGATCCAGGGCATCAGGGATAAACCTGCGTAACTGTTTTTCCACTATGCTCATAAACCACACGGCTAAAAGCACGGGGAAAACCGTTCCCTGGTAACCAATCATAGCGATTTCAAAACCGAAGAAGTCCATTGTCTGAAATCCCGCAGCAACGCCCCAGGCATTCGTGAGTGCTGGGTGAGTCAGGATACCTCCTAAGGTCGCGCCAAGATAAGGATTACCACCAAATTCACGAGCAGCAGTAAAGCCTATCAGGATGGGAAGAATAATAAATGCGGCTGAACTGCACATATCCAGCATGATATAAATCGCATTATCGGCATTCACCCAGCCATACGTTTTTACCATTCCCAGAAGTCCCATTAATAAACCAGAAGCAACAATGGCAGGAATGATGGGTACAAAAATATTCGACAGTAAGCGTGCAATTCGCTGAAAAGGATTGAGTTTTTGAGCGGCAATACGCGCGGTATCTGATTTACTGGATTCGCTAATGCCCGCGGCCTGAATAAAGGCAGCATAGACTTTATTAACCACGCCGGTGCCAAAGATGATCTGCATTTGCCCTGAATTACGAAAACAACCTTTCACTCCATCAATCTGGCCAATGGCATCTTGATCGGCAAGTGTGTCGTCAACCAGTACCAGTCGTAGGCGAGTAGCACAATGTGCTGCACTGGCGATGTTCTCCTTACCACCTAATAAAGGAAGCAACGATTGGGCGATTTTATCGAAATCCATATAACCCTCTAATTCATTGTTATTTCAGTAAAAGCCTCACATTCGTGAGGCTGTCTGGTATTAAAACCAGGTTTCCATTTGGACACCAAAATTCCACTCTCCGCCAGTGTTGAACCCACTGCTGCCGAAAGCGTCATTGCTGGCAAAATCATCAAGTTTGCTGCTCCAGTCCATCCAGGTGGCAAACAGGCGAAGCTCCGGACGGCTAAAGAAATTATTGATATCGTTAGCTTTTAGAGTTGGTGCAAAGGTGAGTTTATAGAAGCTGCCGTTCACGGCGTTATGGTTCTGATACCCCTTCGGCTTCAGATCCATATATTGATAGCTACCCTCAAAGGCCAGGGCAAAATTCTGTGTTACTTCTTTGATCAGGCGTGTATTGAAGGTTACCCATTCATAACTATCGCCTTTGACGTAACGATCTTTGCTGCTTTGCGCGAGAATGGCTGGT
Organism: Escherichia sp. E14V7; assembly: GCF_004212225.1. Lineage (NCBI taxonomy): Bacteria > Pseudomonadati > Pseudomonadota > Gammaproteobacteria > Enterobacterales > Enterobacteriaceae > Escherichia > Escherichia sp. E14V7. The sequence goes on along the minus strand of NZ_RHJJ01000011.1, from coordinate 83,893 downwards.
GCAACATACCAACCGCTTCCCAGAGGTGTTGTGCCATAAGATGCGAAGCGCCAGGTATTTGCCTCAGACAGCAGGGCGCCATCGGAGCCAATACCTTTGACTTCCGCACCCAGTCCATGACCATATAGCAGTGCTGTTTTTGCCGTCCCTTCACGCAGGCCATAGAAAGTGTCATTGTGCAGACCAACCAACGCATGTACGCCAGTATTTGCAGCATCAGTCTGAATGAGATCACCATTGGCATCTTTTCGATCATCATTATCTTTTGCCCGTAATCCGCTAACCATCAACTGGAAGGGGCCAGCATAATGATTCATGGTGAGGATGTAGTTCTGAACGTTATTGTCGATATCATCGAGATCGCCGAAATTGCGTCCGTAGAGAGAAAAGTTACTGCGGAATGTATCGTTCCATTTTACGTCATAGATACCACCGCCCGTTCCCGCCAAAAATACGACATCGGAATCTAACCAGTGAATATCAAAATTGTCGCGATCAAAGCGTTTACCAGCCCAGACAGTACTGTCTTTGAATGCTCCGGTAAAACTTGGCAATGTGCCTAGTTCGGCAAAAGCCTGTCGGATATTCAGGTTACTGGAACCGCCAGTCCAGTCGTTGTAATCTCTTTGTCCGTCAGCCAACATTGCTTTAAAGCGCGTGGTCGCACCGTTATCCAGTGTTTGTTTATGTTCTACATTTAATTCGACGTAGGTATCGGCTTCATTTCCCAGACGGCCAACAGCTCCACCGGTTTCACCTGCGGGAGTCAGATACGGCCCACTTTTGCTGCTGGAAGCGGCATCATTCATCAGTAACCCGGAACGGGCATAGCCATGAAACTCAAAGCCACTGTTCTCTGCGGATTTCTGTTCGAGTTGGACTGTTCTCTGTGCTACTTCCTGAGTTGTTACCTGATTTCGTTGTTGTGTTTCAGCCAGTTTCTGCACCTGCAATTCAGCCGTTTTTGCCCTTGTTTCTGCCGCCTGGGCGCGGGATTCCGCATTTTTTAAACGTTGTTCCAACGCAGCCAGTCGAGATTCGATACTGCTAATATCCGTTTGTGCATGTACCGTTGTTGCACCGGTCAGCAAAGCAATTAACACTGCCAAGGTTGTTTTTTTATACATAATTTGTCGCGTCCCATCAGAGAATTATAAATTTTGCTAAAATGCTAAACCGGTTTAGGTTTTGATGATAAAGCTGACTTTTTAGCCAGAGCAATCATTTTCGCTAAACCGGTTTAGTAAATGTGACAAGCACAACAAATCGGGTTACAGATACAGCAGCAGGATCACTATTATGAAGGGAGATCGTGTTGTCGGGGTAAGGCTGTCATGGCGCCCTTAGCCGTGGTTGCCAGAGCACCACAAGTCTGAGCTTGTGCGATGATCCGTTCAAGCAATCTGGTATTTGTTGGGATTCCGGAGTCGGCCAGGCCAGCAAGTAATCCTGCGACAAAAGCATCTCCTGCCCCGGTCGTATCGACGACAGAAACAGGCCTGGCTGGATAGTGGATAAACTGCCCCTGAAAATACACAAGTACGCCATTTTTTCCTTGTGTAATAAGCAATAAAGTCAACGAATAACGCTGCACTAATGAATGCGCGCCTTGCTGAACCTGGCTTTTGCCACTGATGAATAGCAACTCTTCTTCGGACAATTTAGCGATATTCGCCAGCGAAAGTGCGCGATCAAGGTATTTCCTTAATTGCGCTTCACTCTGCCAGAGATCGCTGCGGATATTGGGATCAAAACTGATGTTTCCGCCAGCCTGACGTATTTTCTCCATAGCCAGAAATGCGGTACTTCGGGAAGGTTCTGCACTGAGCGCAATGGAACAAAGATGGAGCCATTCACCCGGCCCAAATGCAGGAATGTCATCAGGTTGTAAAAAAAGATCGGCACTTGGGCGTACCATAAAGGTAAAGTTTCTTTCTCCTTGCTCATCAAGTCCTACAGCCACAATTGAGGTGCGATGTTGAGGATCAAGAGACATATAACGTGTATCAACATTTTCTTTACTCAGTGTCTGATACATAAAACGACCGAAAGGATCATCGCCAACTTTGCCAATAAAGGCACTTTTTCCCCCCAGCCTTGCGATACCGACTGCAACATTAGCCGGCGCCCCACCAGGACACTGTAGTAGCCTCCCCTGGCTTTCGGGTAATAAATCAACAACCGCATCACCGAGTACCCATACTCTTGCGCTCATAAAGGCTCCATTACACTAATTGCTAAATCAATTAAATCGGTTTAGCAATTAAAGCATAAACGCTGCTCAGGAGAGAACAATATTCATCAATGGTTACCCGGTATTTTGTGGTGGAAACGTGAATATGCCGGGATTAATCATTTACCCGGCACTGTTTATCTCACTTACGCATTCGACCAGCTCTGGATAGAATCCGCATTCCCCAGCTCACCATGCATCACTTCATACGATTTTTTCAGGATCACATCAGTATGTTTGGTTAAATCTTTGAAAATACCTTTATTCATCGCGTCGTAGCGTTTGGCATTGCTCTCAACAGGCATAAAGATATCTTTCACGCGAACCATTTTGTCGACAGCCGTTGCGTAATCCGGATACAACCCCAGACCTACCGCCGTATTAATCGCTGCCCCCAGGCTTGCACAACCGTTAATGGCGTTACGTCGTGCCGGAAGGTTGAACACGTCGGCAAAAATTTGCATAAACAGATCGCTGTTTGAACCGCCGCCAGTAATGATCACATGTTTGGCAAAGTGATTCATTTCATTACACATATTGTCGTAATTATTCTTCAGCGTCAGCGCCACGCTTTCCAGTATCGAACGATATATCCATGCGTAATCCATGCTGGAATCAAAACCGATCATAATCCCGCGTTTGTACGGTTCCCACGGATTGGTCAGCCAGTCCAGCACCGTCATCAGACCATTACAGCCAGGCGGCACACAAGAAGCTTTTTTGTTGAGCAAATCTTCCGGTGAAAGATCCTGTGCTTTGGCATCCTGAATTAACGACTCGCCTAACATGTCGCGCAGCCAGCTCACTGTCCACATGCCTTTTCGGATACCGTAACCTTCATACAGCAATGTTTCCGGAATAGAAGACATAATCGGCCAGTACGCTACCGGAGCTTTCGGCAGTGTTTTGCCGTTCATCATCAGCGCGATATAAGTACCGAGTGAAATCACCGCAGTTTCATCATCCAGTAACCCGGCTCCCAGCGCTTCTACCGGTTTATCACTGGTGGTACAAACAACCGGCAGCCCTGCCGGGAAATGTGTCGCCAGCGCGGCTTGTGGTGTGATATGCCCGAGGACGGTGCCAGGCATTTGCACATCAAAAAGCATCTGGCGGGGGATATTAAACTTCTCCATTACCGCAGCATCTTCGCTCCATGCCCAGCTCTTATAATCCACCGGCCACTGACCAAAATAGTTGGCGATATTATCTTTAAATTCGCCCGTTAAGCGATGCGTCAGATAACCCGAAAAAGAGGTGACATACGCCACGTCAGGATTCGTATGTTCGTAAGGGCGTGTAACGCGTGCATCTTGCCAGCTAATCAACGGCGCAGCAGGCGTGCCATCGGCTTTCAACAACGCACGACAGCAACGGATGGAGCCCAGGCCGATGCCAACAATATCTTCTTTATTCCCGGCAAACTGACTCATCAAATCGTGACCGGCAAAACATAATGATGCCCATAAATCGTCGTCAGGATGTTCTGCGGTATCGGCATCCGGCGTGTGCATCGGCTGCAATAAACCTTTGCCTTCGCAAACCACGTTACCTTCCAGATCGTACATCACCACTTTTGTGCTCTGACTTCCGCCATCAATCCCTATGATGTATTTTTTCGACATGATTTTTCTCCTGTAATTTTCCTGGCTTACTTGCTGCTAGCCATTGCGGGGGCGCTATCAGCAGTACGAATTTTTTGGAACAGCAAAAAGGTAAAGACGATCACCATGCCGAGTGCCGCCATGCCCATCAGCCACATGTTGCGGTAGGCTTCTGCTGCGGGCAGGGTGTCCTGCCAGTGGCCGATAATCGGGTAAACGAAGACATCCGGCAGGAATCCAATCACCGAACAAATACCTACCGTGGTACCCATAATGTAAGACGGTGTTCTCGCTTCGCCGGGGCAGGCCCAGTACAGTCCACGTGAGGCGTAGCAGGTGAATCCCAGCAGTAAAATCAGGCCAATCCCCATCGCGACCGATTGCGGGTTAGAGTTGGTAACAAGCAGGGCAGTCAGTGCCAGCAGGCCGATGATGGAAAGGATTTGAATCACGCGGGTAGGGGATTTCACTTTACTGTAGGTGGTGATAATGCCGCCAAGTGGACCACACAGCGCGCGGAAGATTTTGTTGATCACAATCCCCATGTAGCTCGCCGCCACCAGCGACATGCCGTACATTTCGGTGAGATAGTTGGTGGAGTAACTCAGAATGGCGTAGATGGTGAAGACGCCAAAAATCACCATGCTGCAATACCAGGTGGTGCTGATGCGCAAAACAGCCAGGATGTCGCTAAGCTGGAATGATTGTTTTTCTTCGTTATTAGCACTGCACAGGTTGTTGTTATCGCTAACAAAAAACCAGCACAGAATCCCCAACAAGATGTAAACCACACTATAGATGATAATGACCGTTTTCAGGCTGGCGCTGTCATCCGGTGCAAAGCGAGAAAAGACCCACATGGTAAACACCGCCAGCGACATTACACCGACGCCGCGCAGCCCTTCCATCCAGCCCATAATTTTCCCTTGCTCACTATGATCGCCCAGCAATGAGGCGGCTTTAATCGACACCGACCACAGCATTAAAATAGTGGTTATCGCAAAGGCGATCTGAATACAGAGCATTACCCACAGTGGTGGATATGTTGCCATTATCAGGCCCAGTAATCCGGTAATGATCATCGCGGAAGTAATCATTTTGCGGTGTGAAAATTTATCGGCAATAACGCCGCTGGGGGCATAAAGAATAATAGCCGCAATACCAAAGGTACTCATTATTAAACCTATCTCGGTATTGCTGAATCCCATAAATTTCGCCATGGGAATTTGATAAATATAACGTAAATAAGCCAGGTCAAAACTAACGCCGCCGCTAAAACTAATTATCGCGAGGGTTATCCAACGGCGATATGAGTTGTGTTGCATATCGTATTCCCATTTGTAATAGACAAAAAAAAGAGAAAAGTAAGCCGCCCTTTCAGGTGGATTACTTTTCTCAGCTCTCTAGTAATTGCAATAAGAAATAACATGGAAAGAAAAGATGTTGTGTGAGAGTAATCACGCTTCTGCTTTTTAAAACTATTTGATAATACGAACATCACTCTGTGATTACGATCACATTAGCAGTTATGCCCTTATGCTAAAAATTATCTCCAGTTACCAGAGATAATGAGAAAGGTAACTTCCCTCTCGCGGGGGAAGTTACCTTTCTTTTTTTTTGCCTTACGGAAATTGGAGCTAACTATGTCAATCGAATCTCTCAATGCGTTCTCAATGGATTTTTTCTCCCTGAAAGGTAAAACAGCAATTGTTACCGGCGGGAATAGCGGTTTAGGTCAGGCATTTGCAATGGCGTTGGCCAAAGCTGGCGCAAATATTTTTATTCCAAGTTTTGTCAAAGATAACGGCGAAACAAAGGAAATGATTGAAAAACAGGGTGTTGAAGTGGACTTCATGCAGGTGGATATCACCGCAGAAGGCGCACCGCAGAAGATTATCGCTGCCTGCTGTGAGCGCTTCGGTACCGTCGATATTCTGGTTAACAATGCCGGTATTTGTAAGCTGAATAAGGTGCTGGACTTCGGTCGTGCCGACTGGGATCCAATGATTGATGTGAACCTGACCGCCGCATTCGAGTTAAGCTATGAAGCTGCAAAAATTATGATCCCGCAGAAAAGCGGTAAAATCATTAATATCTGTTCATTGTTCTCTTACTTAGGTGGACAATGGTCACCTGCTTATTCTGCCACTAAACATGCTCTTGCCGGATTCACCAAAGCCTATTGCGATGAATTAGGTCAATATAATATTCAGGTGAATGGTATTGCCCCGGGATATTACGCTACCGATATCACTCTGGCGACCCGTAGTAATCCAGAAACTAACCAGCGCGTTCTTGATCATATTCCGGCAAACCGTTGGGGCGATACTCAGGATTTAATGGGCGCAGTCGTATTCCTCGCAAGTCCGGCATCGAATTATGTCAACGGACATTTATTAGTGGTTGATGGCGGTTATTTAGTGCGCTAATCCATAACGGTGGTTTCTGTTTTCTCTTATTAATGATTATTCCATTTTTATTATCAGGAAGGAATTACTATGTCTTTATCTCGCGCAGCGATTGTCGACCAGCTAAAGGAAATTGTTGGTGCAGATCGCGTAATTACCGATGAAACAGTATTAAAGAAAAACAGTATTGACCGTTTTCGTAAATTTCCGGATATTCATGGCATTTATACTTTGCCGATTCCGGCAGCGGTCGTAAAACTCGGTTCCACAGAACAAGTCTCCCGTGTGCTGAATTTTATGAATGCGCACAAAATTAACGGTGTGCCGCGTACCGGCGCTTCCGCCACTGAAGGTGGGCTGGAAACCGTTGTGGAAAACTCGGTGGTGCTCGACGGCTCCGCCATGAATCAAATCATTAATATTGATATTGAGAATATGCAGGCCACGGCACAATGTGGTGTTCCGCTGGAAGTGCTGGAAAACGCGTTGCGTGAAAAAGGTTACACCACAGGGCATTCTCCGCAATCAAAACCGCTGGCGCAGATGGGCGGCCTGGTAGCAACCCGCAGTATTGGGCAGTTCTCCACACTCTACGGCGCAATCGAAGATATGGTCGTTGGTCTGGAAGCAGTACTGGCAGATGGTACCGTGACACGCATTAAAAACGTGCCACGTCGCGCGGCTGGCCCGGACATTCGTCACATCATCATCGGCAACGAAGGTGCATTGTGCTATATCACTGAAGTAACAGTGAAAATCTTTAAATTCACCCCAGAAAACAATCTCTTCTACGGCTATATCCTGGAAGACATGAAAACCGGCTTCAACATCCTGCGTGAAATCATGGTGGAAGGGTATCGTCCGTCGATCGCTCGTTTGTATGACGCCGAAGATGGCACCCAACACTTCACCCATTTTGCCGACGGAAAATGCGTGCTGATCTTTATGGCTGAAGGTAACCCTCGCATTGCGAAGGCGACGGGCGAAGGGATTGCGGAAATCGTTGCCCGCTACCCGCAATGCCAGCGCGTGGACAGCAAGCTGATCGAAACCTGGTTTAATCACCTGAACTGGGGACCAGATAAAGTGGCTGCCGAACGTGTACAGATCCTCAAAACCGGCAACATGGGCTTTACCACCGAAGTCTCCGGCTGCTGGAGCTGCATCCACGAAATCTACGAAAGCGTTATTAACCGTATTCGTACCGAGTTCCCGCACGCCGACGACATTACCATGCTGGGCGGTCACTCCTCTCATAGCTACCAGAACGGCACCAACATGTACTTCGTCTACGACTACAACGTCGTTGACTGTAAGCCGGAAGAGGAAATCGACAAGTACCACAATTCGCTCAACAAAATCATCTGCGAAGAAACCATTCGCCTCGGCGGTTCGATGGTGCACCACCACGGTATCGGTAAACATCGCGTTCACTGGAGCAAACTGGAACACGGCAGCGCGTGGGCGTTGCTGGAAGGGCTGAAAAAGCAGTTCGATCCTAATGGCATTATGAATACGGGTACTATCTATCCGATTGAAAAATAATGTATCAGGCAGCGTTCCGCGATGAAGGGGCGTTGCCTTTTCGGCTTCTCAGGCGAGAAGCCGTTCTTATTACCGGACAATGAAGGGGTAAAGATGAACACTTCACCGGTGCGAATGGATGATTTACCACTTAACCGTTTTCACTGCCGCATTGCTGCGCTCACTTTCGGCGCACACCTGACTGACGGTTATGTCCTCGGCGTCATTGGTTACGCCATTATTCAGCTTACTCCAGCCATGCAACTGACGCCGTTTATGGCGGGAATGATTGGTGGCTCAGCACTCCTTGGTTTGTTTCTTGGCAGCCTGGTGCTGGGCTGGATCTCCGACCATATTGGTCGGCAAAAAATCTTCACCTTCAGCTTTTTGCTGATTACGCTTGCTTCTTTTTTACAATTTTTTGCCACCACGCCAGAGCATCTTATTGGACTGCGCATTTTGATTGGCATTGGTCTGGGAGGCGATTACTCAGTCGGTCACACCTTGCTGGCTGAATTTTCCCCGCGCCGCCACCGCGGTATTTTGCTGGGCGCGTTCAGCGTGGTGTGGACCGTAGGCTATGTGCTGGCAAGTATTGCCGGACATCACTTTATTTCCGAAAACCCGGAAGCCTGGCGCTGGCTGCTGGCATCGGCAGCTCTGCCCGCGTTGTTGATTACGTTATTACGCTGGGGAACGCCAGAATCGCCACGCTGGCTACTGCGACAGGGGCGTTTTGCAGAAGCTCACGCTATCGTGCATCGCTATTTTGGTCCCCATGTTTTACTGGGCGATGAAGTGGCAACGGCGACCCATAAACACATCAAAACCTTGTTCTCTTCGCGCTACTGGCGGCGCACGGCGTTTAACAGCGTCTTCTTTGTCTGTCTCGTGATCCCGTGGTTTGTGATTTATACCTGGCTGCCGACCATTGCCCAGACTATTGGTCTGGAAGATGCGCTGACCGCCAGTCTGATGCTTAATGCGTTGTTAATCGTGGGCGCGCTGCTGGGATTAGTTCTGACGCACCTGCTGGCACATCGCAAATTTTTGCTGGGAAGTTTTTTGCTGCTGGCGGCAACGCTGGTAGTGATGGCCTGTTTGCCTTCCGGCAGTTCATTAACGCTGCTGCTTTTTGTTCTCTTCAGCACCACCATTTCGGCGGTCAGTAATCTGGTGGGCATTTTGCCTGCGGAAAGTTTTCCTACTGACATTCGCTCGCTGGGCGTCGGTTTTGCCACCGCCATGAGTCGACTTGGCGCGGCGGTAAGTACTGGCCTGCTGCCGTGGGTGCTGGCGCAGTGGGGGATGCAAGTCACCTTATTGATCCTGGCGGCAGTGTTGTTAGTTGGTTTTGTCGTGACCTGGCTATGGGCACCAGAAACCAAAGCACTCCCGCTGGTGGCGGCGGGAAATGTAGGAGGTGCGAATGAACATACTGTTAGCGTTTAAAGCCGAACCGGATGCCGGAATGCTGGCGGAAAAAGAGTGGCAGGCGGCGGCTCAGGGTAATAGCGGACCGGATGTTTCGCTACTGCGAAGTTTACTCGGTGCTGATGAACAGGCCGCTGCCGCGCTGCTGTTGGCGCAGAGAAAAAATGGCACGCCGATGACTTTAACCGCGTTGAGCATAGGCGATGAACGGGCGTTGCACTGGCTGCGCTATCTCATGGCTCTTGGGTTTGAGGAAGCTATATTACTGGAGACGGCGGCAGATCTGCGCTTTGCGCCGGAATTTGTCGCTCGCCATATTGCCGAATGGCAGCGTCAGAATCCGCTGGATCTGATCATTACCGGCTGCCAAAGCAGCGAAGGGCAGAATGGGCAAACGCCATTTTTGCTGGCGGAAATGCTGTGCTGGCCCTGTTTCACCCAGGTGGAGCGTTTCACACTCGACGCGCCGTTTATCACCTTCGAACAGCGTACTGAAAATGGGCTGCGCTGTTGTCGTGTCCGCTTGCCCGCGGTGATTGCTGTGCGCCAGTGTGGCGAAGTGGCCTTGCCAGTACCGGGAATGCGCCAGCGTATGGCGGCGGGGAAAGCGGAAATTATCCGCAAAACTGTTGCTGCTGAATCGCCAGCGATGCAGTGTCTGCAACTGGCAAGGCCAGAGCAACGACGCAGAGCAACGCTGATTGATGGGCAAACGGTAGCAGAAAAAGCGCAAAAGCTATGGCAGGACTATTTACGCCAAAGGATGCAGCCATGAATATCGCAATTGTGACAATAAATCAGGAACATGCCGCAATGGCGGGCTGGCTGGTGGAGCAGGATTTCAGCGGCAGCGCACTAACGCACTGGCAAATCGAGCCGCAGCCGATGGTCGCGGAACAGGTGCTGGATGCGCTGGTAGAACAGTGGCAGCGAACGCCTGTGGACGTTGTTCTCTTTCCGCCGGGAACGTTTGGTGATGAACTGTCGACCCGGCTGGCCTGGCGTTTACATGGAGCCTGTGTCTGCCAGGTGATTTCATTAGATATACCGACCGCAAGCGTGCGCAAATCCCACTGGGGAAATGCGCTAACGGCGACGCTGCAAACAGAAAAACGCCCGCTATGTCTTTCCCTGGCGCGCCAGGTTGGAGCGGCGAAAAACGTCACGTTGCCCTCTGGTATGCAACAACTGAATATTGTTCCCGGAGCGCTTCCCGAGTGGCTGGTTAACATAGAAAACCTGAAAAATGTTACCCGTGACCCATTAGCTGAGGCCAGACGGGTGCTGGTGGTGGGGCAGGGCGGCGAGGCAGATAACCAGGAAATCGCTACGCTGGCTGAAAAGCTGGGGGCAGAAGTGGGCTACAGTCGGGCGCGAGTGATGAACGGTGGCTTTGAAGCCGAAAAGGTCATTGGTATTTCCGGGCATTTGTTGGCGCCAGATGTTTGCATTGTGGCGGGCGCATCCGGTGCGGCAGCGTTAATGGCGGGCGTACGTAATAGTAAGTTTGTGGTGGCGATTAATCATGACGCCAGCGCGGCGGTATTTTCGCAGGCAGATGTTGGCGTGGTAGATGACTGGAAAGCCGTGCTGGAGGCACTGGTGACAAACATTCACGCAGATTGCCAATAACGTACAGCCGGATGCGGCGTAGACGGGTTTCGGGCTTGTAGGCCTGATAAGACGCGTCAAGCGTCGCATCAGGCGCTGAATGCCAGATTTGGCGTGCAGCCTACAAATCACACAAATTCAATTCGTTACGATTATCCCGTCAAAGCAATTTTTTCGCTAACGTCCAGACCCCGGTATTCGTGGTGGAAAGCGCCACGACACCCGCGTTAATCGCATTACGCGCATCTTCTTCATCGCACACCAACCCACCAGCAATCAGCGGTTGGCGGATTTTCTCCGTCACCCAGCCCAGCACTTTGGGCATGCAGCCTGGCAGGATCTCAATACAATCTGGGTTCGATTGTGCAACCTGCTTATCAATGTTGTGAAACGAAATCGAATCGACAATAAACAGACGATGAATACAGAAAAAACCTTCCGCTCTTGCCGCTTTCAGCATCGATGCTTTCGTGCTGATAATACCGTCCGCTTCAGTCACCAGTTTCAGAAACTGAATCACCACTTCTTTGTTCGATGCGCCTTCCAGCAAATCAACATGAATAAAAGCATATTTCCCGGCATTTTTAATCTTTTTGACGATATGACTGATGGTGCAGATATTGCCGTACAACACGGAAATAAACCGGCATTCAGAGTCGATTGCCAGTTGCAGGCTGGCATTGTCTTTAACGGCAGCAATCACCGGATTCTGGCGGAGCAGGTGTAAGAGGGACATAAATTATCCTTGTTATTTATCCAAAGCGGTAGGTGATGCCGAATCCGGAAGGTGGATAGCGCCACTGTTGTAGTGTTTTTTCGTCGCACAGCAAACGGCAGGTTCCGCACTCAAGGCAACTGCGATAATCAATACATAAGTCACCTTCTGGTGTGAGCGAAAAAAGACCAGCCGGACAGGCGTTAATCAACCGTTCTGCCGTCTGACGCTCAACGGCGTCTGCCGGAACAATGTGCGGCGCATCAGCAACGCGCCAGAGATTACGGGCTACAGACATCGCAGACTCCTGATAACATCGCCCGCCAGATGCCACAAGCCGTGACGACGTAAATGACGCCAGAGCAACTGGCGCAGCGGCGGAACAGGTTTATCACCCTGATCCCATAAATCACGGGAAATATCCTGCATTAACGCAGGCCACGTACGGTACCATCCCGGGCGTTGCAAAAGCGCCGGAACATGCTGATAACGTTGTAGAACATCCCACAGCTGACTGCGTTCTATGTTTTGATGATAAAGCGGAAACAGATTTTGCGGCTCGCGGTGCTGGCAGGCGCTTATCAGCGTTTGTGCCGCCGCCTGTGCGCCAGTCAGCGCCATATCCATGCCGCGTACGGAAATTCCGGTATTGACGCAACTGCGTAACGCATCGCCCACCAGTAGCCAGCCGTTACCGGCGTATTGCACCGGCATACTGTGCAGGCCACCTTCTGGCACCAGATGCGCGCCATACTCCAGCGATTCCGTGTTTTTGATAAGCGGGCGCACTGCCGGATGCGTTTTAAAGCGGGCCAGCAGCTCGCTTGTCGGAACACGACTTTGCGTAAGGGAAGAGAGCGGGCAAACAATCCCTAACGAGAGTGTTTGTTGATTAGTATAAAGAAATGCGCCGCCGGGCAAGTCATCACAGATTTCGCCGCTGAACAGCAACGCTGCGCCTTCGTTATTCTCCAGATGAAAACGTTCTTCAATAGCGGATGGTTCCAGCGCAAGCACTTCTTTGATTCCTAACGCCATTGATTCGCCAGCAGGGCGGGTAACTAATCCATGGCGTTCTGCCAGGAGGCTATTGGCACCTTCTGCCAGGACGACATAACGGGCGCGGAGAATATCGTCACCACAGATAACGCCACACACTCTGCCGTTTTCTTCATACAGTGCATCCACCGTCGCACCAGGGATACACTCGACACCTTCTTTTTCGGCTTCGGCAACCAGCCACGGATCGAATCGCGGGCGTAACACGCTCCATGATTCACCGCTGGGCAGTAAGCTGGAAAATGTCGTGGCACCATCTGGTGTTAATAAAGAAAGGCTTTCGTGGGTGATGCGACGCTCAAGGGGCGCGGTCAGATGAAATTGCGGGAGGAGTTCAGCGAGCGCATGGGTATATAAACGCCCGCCGGAAAGGTTTTTACTGCCGGGAATTTCAGCGCGTTCCAGTAACAGAACGGACAAACCTGCCCGCGCGCAGCGTAAAGCACAAGCGGTGCCTGCTATACCCGCACCGATGATAATAATGTCGCAGTCATCTTCCATGGTGTGCTCCAGATATCCTGAGCGCAACACCCTAACATAGCGTTACTTAAGGGAAATTGACCGCCGACACACTCTTATCATTCGCCGCGATAGATACAGCCTGCAGTGCAGGTTTCTTTCACCATCACTGCACTTAATAGCGGCACAACGGGTTTAACTTGATCCCAAATCCATTTTGCTAAAACTTCGCTGGTTGGGTTTTCCAGACCGGGTATATCATTGAGGTAATAGTGGTCGAGGCGATCGTAGGTCGGTTTAAACGCCGCTTTCAGTTCAGCGAAATCGATAATCCAGCCCGTATGCGGATCGACTTCCCCTGTGATTTCCAGGCGCACCATAAAAGAATGCCCGTGTAAGCGCCCGCACTTATGTCCCTCTGGGACGTGCGGCAGACGGTGAGCGGCTTCGAAGGTGAAATCTTTAAATAACGTGGTGGACATCATAATTTCTCTACAGGACGATAAAACCGCCGTAGAGTACCGGAAAGCCTGTTTTTTCGCATTACTAAAAACGGGTTTGTTGCGCAAAATGACCGATTTAACTTAATTGCGGTCGATATTTATTTATTTTTCATTGAGTTAATAAATCTATTTTGTTGTTAAAGACTATTGCTAAAACAGGTTAGTCGATTTGGTTATTAGTTATCGCTATCCCGTCTTTAATCCACCCCCTTTGCGCCGTTAACCTTACCTTCTCTTCTGTTTTATGGGCGCTGACAGGGCCGATAAACAGCTTTGCTTACTGGAACATAACGACGCATGACGACACAGGTCCCACCTTCCGCGTTGCTTCCGTTGAACCCGGAGCAACTGGCACGCCTTCAGGCGGCCACTACCGATTTAACGCCCGCCCAGCTTGCCTGGGTTTCTGGCTATTTCTGGGGCGTGCTCAATCAGCAGCCTGCTACGCTTGCAGCGACGCCAGCGCCCGCCGCAGAAATGCCGGGTATTACTATTATCTCCGCTTCGCAAACCGGCAATGCGCGTCGGGTCGCCGAAGCGTTACGCGATGACTTATTAGCGGTAAAACTGAACGTTAAGCTGGTGAACGCGGGCGACTATAAATTCAAACAAATCGCCAGCGAAAAACTGCTCATCGTAGTGACGTCAACGCAAGGAGAAGGGGAACCGCCGGAAGAAGCCGTCGCGCTGCATAAGTTTCTGTTCTCCAAAAAAGCGCCGAAGCTGGAAAACACCGCATTTGCCGTGTTTAGCCTCGGCGATAGCTCTTATGAATTTTTCTGCCAGTCCGGGAAAGATTTTGACAGCAAGCTGGCGGAACTGGGCGGTGAACGCCTGCTCGACCGTGTCGATGCCGACGTTGAATACCAGGCCGCTGCCAGCGAGTGGCGCGCCCGCGTGGTTGATGCGCTTAAATCGCGCGCGCCTGTCGCAGCACCTTCACAATCCGTCGCTACTGGCGCGGTAAATGATATCCACACCAGCCCGTACAGCAAAGACGCGCCACTGGTGGCGAGCCTTTTGGTTAACCAGAAAATTACCGGACGTAACTCTGAAAAAGACGTTCGCCATATCGAAATTGACTTAGGTGACTCGGGCCTGCGTTACCAGCCGGGCGATGCGCTGGGCGTCTGGTATCAGAACGATCCGGCACTGGTGAAAGAACTTGCCGAACTGCTGTGGCTGAAAGGCGATGAACCTGTCACCGTTGAGGGCAAAACTTTGCCTCTGAACGAGGCGCTACAGTGGCACTTCGAACTGACCGTCAACACCGCCAATATCGTTGAGAACTACGCTACCTTAACGCGCAGCGAAATGCTGCTGCCGCTGGTGGGCGATAAAGCGAAGTTGCAGCATTACGCCGCGACCACGCCGTTTGTCGACATGGTGCGTTTCTCTCCGGCACAGCTGGATGCCGAAGCGCTGATTAACCTGCTGCGCCCGCTGACCCCGCGCCTGTATTCCATCGCCTCCTCGCAGGCTGAAGTCGAGAACGAAGTACACGTCACCGTTGGCGTGGTGCGTTACGACGTGGAAGGCCGCGCCCGTGCCGGTGGTGCCTCCAGCTTCCTCGCGGACCGCGTGGAAGAAGAGGGCGAAGTCCGCGTCTTTATCGAACATAACGACAACTTCCGCCTGCCTGCTAACCCGGAAACCCCGGTGATTATGATTGGCCCAGGTACAGGTATTGCGCCGTTCCGCGCCTTTATGCAGCAACGTGCTGCCGACGAAGCGCCGGGCAAAAACTGGCTTTTCTTCGGCAACCCACACTTTACGGAAGATTTCCTCTACCAGGTGGAATGGCAGCGTTACGTGAAAGAAGGCGTGCTGACGCGCATCGATCTCGCCTGGTCGCGCGATCAAAAAGAAAAAGTTTACGTACAAGACAAACTGCGCGAACAGGGCGCGGAGCTGTGGCGCTGGATCAATGACGGTGCCCACATTTATGTCTGCGGCGACGCTAATCGCATGGCGAAAGACGTTGAACAGGCACTTCTGGAAGTGATTGCCGAATTTGGTGGCATGGACACCGAAGCGGCGGATGAATTTTTAAGTGAGCTGCGCGTAGAGCGCCGTTATCAGCGAGATGTCTACTAATGAGCGAAAAACATCCAGGGCCTTTAGTGGTCGAAGGTAAACTGGCAGACGCCGAGCGCATGAAGCTTGAAAGCAACTATCTGCGCGGCACGATTGCTGAAGATTTAAATGACGGCCTGACCGGTGGGTTTAAGGGCGATAACTTCCTGCTGATCCGTTTCCACGGTATGTATCAGCAGGATGACCGTGACATCCGCGCTGAACGTGCTGAGCAGAAGCTGGAACCGCGCCACGCCATGATGCTGCGCTGCCGTTTGCCTGGCGGTATTATCACCACCAAACAGTGGCAGGCGATCGACAAATTTGCGGTGGAAAACACCATTTACGGTAGCATCCGCCTGACCAACCGTCAGACGTTTCAGTTCCACGGTATTCTGAAAAAGAACGTCAAACCTGCGCACCAGATGCTGCACTCGGTCGGTCTGGATGCGTTAGCCACCGCCAACGACATGAACCGTAACGTGTTGTGCACCTCGAACCCGTATGAGTCGCAACTGCACGCAGAAGCGTACGAGTGGGCGAAGAAGATCTCTGAGCATCTGCTGCCGCGCACCCGCGCCTATGCGGAGATCTGGCTCGATCAGGAGAAAGTCGCCACCACTGATGAAGAACCGATCCTCGGTCAGACCTATCTGCCGCGTAAGTTCAAAACCACGGTAGTGATCCCGCCGCAGAACGATATCGATCTGCACGCCAACGACATGAACTTCGTGGCGATAGCGGAAAACGGTAAACTGGTGGGCTTCAACCTGCTGGTGGGCGGTGGGCTTTCCATCGAGCATGGTAACAAGAAAACCTACGCCCGCACCGCGAGCGAATTTGGTTATCTGCCGCTGGAGCATACGCTGGCGGTAGCGGAAGCGGTGGTCACGACCCAGCGCGACTGGGGCAACCGTACCGACCGCAAAAACGCGAAAACCAAATACACGCTGGAGCGCGTGGGTGTTGAGACGTTTAAGGCGGAAGTTGAACGCCGCGCGGGGATCAAATTTGAACCGATCCGCCCGTATGAATTTACCGGACGTGGCGATCGCATCGGCTGGGTAAAAGGGATCGACGATAAATGGCACCTGACGCTGTTTATCGAAAATGGCCGCATTCTCGATTATCCGGGGCGTCCGCTGAAAACCGGCCTGCTGGAGATCGCGAAGATCCACAAAGGCGATTTCCGCATTACGGCGAACCAGAATCTGATCATCGCCGGTGTGCCGGAAAGCGAGAAAGCGAAGATCGAGAAGATCGCCAAAGAGAGCGGGTTGATGAATGCCGTCACGCCGCAGCGTGAAAACTCAATGGCCTGCGTGTCATTCCCGACTTGCCCGCTGGCGATGGCGGAAGCGGAGCGTTTCCTGCCGTCTTTTATCGACAACATCGATAATTTAATGGCGAAACATGGTGTCAGCGATGAGCATATTGTAATGCGTGTAACAGGCTGCCCGAACGGTTGTGGTCGCGCGATGCTGGCGGAAGTGGGTCTGGTAGGTAAAGCGCCGGGTCGCTACAACCTGCATCTTGGCGGCAACCGCATGGGGACACGTATCCCACGGATGTATAAAGAAAACATCACCGAGCCGGAAATCCTGGCGTCGCTTGATGAACTAATAGGGCGCTGGGCGAAAGAGCGTGAAGCGGGTGAAGGCTTCGGCGACTTTACGGTGCGTGCGGGCATCATTCGCCCGGTGCTCGACCCGGCGCGGGATCTGTGGGATTAACCATCAGCCCGGTCTTGTAGGTCTGATAAGACGCGACAGCGTCGCATCAGGCAAGTTGGCACCTTTGCCGGATGCGGTGAACGCCTTATCCGGCCTACGGTTCAGCCCGGTTTTGTAGGCCTGATAAGACGCGTTAGCGTCGCATCAGGCAAATTGGCACCTTTGCCGGATGCGGCGTAAACGCCTTATCCGGCCTACGGTTCAGCCCGGTCTTGTAGGCCTGATAAGACGCATAAGCGTCGCATCAGGCAAGGCAAACAGTGAGGAACTTATGTCCAAACTCGATCTAAACGCCCTGAACGAACTGCCAAAGGTAGACCGGATTCTGGCGCTGGCGGAAACTAACGCCGAACTGGAAAAACTGGACGCTGAAGGCCGCGTTGCCTGGGCGCTGGATAATCTGCCCGGTGAATATGTGCTTTCTTCCAGCTTCGGCATTCAGGCGGCGGTGAGCCTGCATCTGGTGAATCTGATTCGCCCGGATATTCCGGTGATCCTCACTGATACGGGTTACTTGTTCCCGGAAACTTACCGCTTTATTGACGAGTTAACGGACAAACTCAAGCTCAACCTGAAAGTTTACCGCGCTACCGAAAGCGCCGCCTGGCAGGAAGCACGCTACGGCAAACTGTGGGAGCAGGGCGTTGAAGGCATTGAAAAATACAATGACATCAACAAAGTCGAACCGATGAACCGGGCGCTGAAAGAACTGAATGCGCAAACGTGGTTTGCTGGCCTGCGCCGTGAACAATCAGGCAGCCGTGCCAATTTACCGGTGCTGGCAATTCAGCGTGGCGTATTTAAAGTGCTGCCGATTATCGACTGGGATAACCGAACAATTTATCAGTACCTGCAAAAACATGGCCTGAAATATCACCCATTATGGGACGAAGGATATTTATCGGTGGGAGATACCCATACAACCCGTAAATGGGAACCCGGCATGGCGGAAGAAGAAACGCGTTTCTTTGGCTTAAAAAGGGAATGTGGATTACACGAAGGGTAAATATTGCCGGATAAAATAAACGCCTCTGTCAGAAATGATGGGGGCGTTTTTATTTTGCGAGCAGCATTCCTGATTTTAAACGTGAACGTCGCTGGAAGAATTAACAGGTATAGAATGGCGTTGGGTGCTTGAGGCTGTCTGGCGTTAAGCATTCGCGAGGTTCCAGATGGACAAAAGCCCCAGGCGATATTTCTATCAACCTGAGGCTTACGTTCGAACCCAACAATTCGAATGTTAGTCTCTTCTTTGCAGGGAGGCAAGACATGCTGACAAAATATGCCCTTGCGGCAATCATCGTACTGTGTTGTACAGTACTGGGATTCACGCTGATGGTAGGCGACTCGTTGTGTGAGTTGAGTATCAGAGAACGTGGTATGGAGTTTAAGGCTGTTCTCGCTTACGAATCGAAGAAGTAGCCACCACGCGGGGGTAAAACCCCGCGTACTGAATTGTGATGGTTTGGTCTCCTGCACCCTTTTTTAATTTATATTGTTTATGTGAATATTATGCCTGTATTTATTATTCATATATATTACGGATGAAAGTCATTTAATTATTCATAATGCAGATATTTTATTGAACGATATATATCACAGATAATTTTTAATATATGCGTAAATATCCTTTAAGTTTTACTGAAGGATAAAAACATTGTGACTTTCTTTGATTTCTGGGGAAAAACCCGACGTGGCGAAAAAGAGGGTGGTGACGACTATCACCTTCTTTGCTGGCATTCGCTGGATGTAGCCGCAATGGCTATTTAATGGTTAAAAGCAACTGCTTCGGGCTGGCTGACTATTTTCGTCAATTAGGTTTCGCTGACACGGAGCAGGCAGCACAATTTTTCGCCTGGTTGTTGTGCTGGCACGATACTGGAAAATTTGCCCGCTCATTTCAGCAACTTTACCTGCACCCACAACTCAAGGTTCCGGAAGGCGCAAGAAAGAATTACGAAAAGAGCTCTCATTCAACGCTGGGCTACTGGTTGTGGAATTATTATTTAAGTGAATGTCAGGAGTTGCTTCCTGCCTCTTCACTCTCTCCGCGCAAACTTAGGCGAGTGATAGAAATGTGGATGCCCGTGACGACAGGGCATCATGGTCGGCCCCCTGATCGTATTGATGAACTCGATAATTTTCTGCCTGAAGACAAAGCTGCCGCACGAGATTTTTTCCTTGAAATCAAGGCACTGTTTCCGCTCATCGAGATCCCAGAATTCTGGGATGATGACGAGGGCATTGAACTTATAAAACACATTTCCTGGTATATCTCTGCAACCGTCGTACTCGCAGACTGGACGGGATCGTCAACGCGGTTTTTTCCACGCGTCGCACGTGCTATGGATATTGAAGATTACTGGCAGAAAACTTTAGTTCAGGCTCAAAACGCATTAACCGTCTTTCCTCCAAAAGCGGAAACTGCACCTTTCACCGGAATTAATACGCTGTTTCCTTTTATTGAGCACCCGACACCGTTACAGCAAAAGGTGCTGGATCTGGATATCAGCCAGCCCGGGCCGCAATTATTTATTCTGGAAGATGTAACTGGTGCAGGTAAAACGGAAGCGGCGCTTATCCTGGCGCACAGGTTGATGGCTGCGGGTAAAGTGTTCCCCGCGCCAGCGGGGATAAACCGGATACCTCTGCTGGTCACTGTGTACACAATCAGTGTTCCCCGCGTCAGCAGGAATAAACCGAACGCGCCAACGTTCATTGGGGAACTCCCAACCCCCATTTTCAACCCCATCAAGACGCCTTCGCCAGCTCCTTCACCAACGGTAGCATTATCCGCATAACATCACGGCAGCGGCGTTCTATTCTTCCAGGAAGTGCCTTATCTATATGCTGTTGATTATCCAGTCTTACGTCATGCCAGCTATTTCCTGCAGGGAATGCGGCTGTTTTTGCTCGTTGCTGATAACCATCCTTATTCCCAAGATTCCAGTTTGTCGCTTCCACCGAAAGTACAGCAATGCCCGCTTTGTCGAATATTTCTGCGTCATTACAACACCCAGTGCCTTTCGGATAGTTTTTATTCAAACCTGGATTTGTGGTGGCGGCAATTCCATGACTGCGGGCAATTGCCAGCGCCCGGTCGCGCGTTAATTTCCTTACTGCTTCAGGTGTTTTTACGCCACTGTTGAAATACAGCTTATCGCCAACAATCAGATTATCGAGGTTAATCACCAATAAAGTATTTTTCTTTTCGGTATCACTCATGCGCTTGAGTAAATTCTCAGCGCCTAATTTCCCTTCCTCTTCACCACTGGTGGCAATAAAACGAATCCCATACTCAGTCGGAATATCTTTCAGGCGTTCAGCCAGCTCCAGCATGACACCTAAACCTGCGGCATTATCATCCATTCCTTGTAACGTCAGCCCGCCGAGATTGGCATCTGCATCTGCGTCGCTCTGCGGGGCATAGGTATCCAGATGCGCCATAATGATGATCTGCTGCGGCGCTTTGCCTTCATGAGCGGCAATCACCGTACTTCCCGTCACGTTGTGCCAGTTTTTACGGTTATCGCGTGCGGTATAAATATATCGGCTATTAAATGTTCGAATATCACTGCGGTAACCCATTTGCTGAAACTGTTGCCGAATATAATCGGCAGATAACATTTCTGCGGGTGTTCCGGTCATTCGTCCCGGAAAGAAAGTGGCAATATGTCGCGCCTGTGTATTGGCAAAATCACCAGGTTTAGGTGATGAGGCGTGAACGGGGAGAATAAAGCATACGCCGAGCGCCAGGGCAGCGGTACGGTGGCGCAATGCGGAAAACATAGTGAGTCCTTAAATACCATGCAAAATTTTTACCGCCATAGTATGAAACTGCCGCTGCGTTAAAACAATTTCAAATCTTCCTAAACGCCCGAAATTCGGTAGCTTAAGCACTTTTTGATATTTGCTTTGCCAAAGCGTTATTCCGTTAAGGAACTACTCATTCCAATTGGTAATTTCATTCGTTCTCCTGGGCTCCCTATAGTCGAAACATCTGATGGCAAGAAAATAGCGGTATTGCAAAGGAACGGTTATGGATCAAAAACGACTTACCCACCTGCGGCAACTGGAGGCGGAAAGCATCCACATCATTCGCGAGGTGGCGGCAGAATTCTCAAATCCGGTGATGCTCTACTCTATCGGTAAAGATTCCAGCGTCATGCTGCATCTGGCGCGCAAGGCGTTTTATCCAGGTACGCTGCCGTTCCCACTGCTGCATGTCGATACCGGCTGGAAATTCCGCGAGATGTATGAGTTCCGCGATCGTACGGCTAAAGCTTACGGCTGCGAGCTGCTGGTGCATAAAAACCCGGAAGGCGTGGCGATGGGGATTAACCCGTTCGTGCACGGCAGCGCCAAACATACCGACATTATGAAAACCGAAGGTTTGAAACAGGCACTGAATAAATACGGTTTTGATGCCGCTTTTGGTGGCGCACGTCGCGATGAAGAGAAGTCCCGCGCCAAAGAACGAATCTACTCTTTCCGTGACCGATTTCATCGCTGGGATCCGAAAAACCAGCGTCCGGAGTTGTGGCACAACTATAACGGGCAGATCAACAAAGGCGAAAGTATCCGCGTCTTCCCGCTCTCTAACTGGACCGAGCAGGATATCTGGCAATACATCTGGCTGGAAAATATCGACATTGTTCCGCTGTATCTCGCTGCGGAACGTCCGGTTCTGGAACGCGACGGTATGTTGATGATGATTGATGACGACCGTATCGACCTGCAACCGGGTGAAGTGATTAAAAAACGGATGGTTCGCTTCCGCACGCTGGGCTGCTGGCCGCTGACCGGTGCGGTGGAGTCAAATGCACAAACGCTGCCGGAGATCATCGAAGAGATGCTGGTTTCCACCACCAGTGAACGTCAGGGGCGCGTGATTGACCGCGACCAGGCAGGCTCTATGGAGCTGAAAAAACGTCAGGGGTATTTTTAAGATGAACACCGCACTTGCACAACAAATCGCCAATGAAGGCGGCGTCGAAGCCTGGATGATTGCGCAACAACATAAAAGCCTGCTGCGTTTTCTGACCTGTGGTAGCGTCGATGACGGCAAAAGTACCCTGATTGGTCGCCTGCTGCACGATACCCGCCAAATCTACGAAGATCAGCTCTCATCGCTGCATAACGACAGTAAACGTCACGGCACCCAGGGCGAAAAACTGGATCTGGCGCTGCTGGTGGACGGCCTGCAAGCGGAACGCGAACAGGGCATCACAATCGATGTGGCTTATCGCTATTTCTCCACCGAGAAGCGTAAATTTATTATCGCCGATACCCCTGGGCACGAGCAGTACACCCGCAATATGGCGACTGGCGCGTCAACGTGTGAGCTGGCGATCTTATTGATCGACGCCCGTAAAGGCGTGCTCGATCAAACCCGTCGTCACAGTTTTATCTCCACGCTGTTGGGGATCAAACATCTGGTCGTAGCGATCAACAAAATGGATCTGGTGGATTACAGTGAAGAGACATTCACCCGCATTCGTGAAGACTACCTGACTTTTGCCGAACAATTGCCGGGCAATCTGGATATTCGCTTTGTGCCGCTCTCTGCGCTGGAAGGCGACAATGTAGCTTCGCAAAGTGAAAGAATGCCGTGGTACAGCGGCCCAACATTACTTGAAGTGCTGGAAACCGTGGAGATTCAGCGAGTGGTTGATGCCCAGCCGATGCGCTTCCCGGTTCAGTACGTTAACCGCCCTAATCTCGATTTTCGTGGCTACGCCGGAACGCTGGCTTCCGGCAGCGTGCAAGTCGGGCAACGTGTCAAAGTGCTGCCCTCTGGTGTGGAGTCAAGCATCGCGCGGATCGTCACTTTTGATGGCGATCGCGAAGAAGCTTTTGCTGGAGAAGCGATCACCCTGGTGCTGACGGACGAGATCGATATCAGCCGTGGCGATCTGCTGCTGACAGCAGATGAAGCGTTACCGGCAGTGCAGAGCGCGTCAGTTGATGTGGTATGGATGGCGGAGCAACCGCTTTCCCCTGGGCAGAGTTACGACATCAAAATCGCCGGTAAGAAGACGCGCGCCCGCGTTGATGGTATTCACTATCAGGTTGATATTAATAACCTTACCCAACGCGAAGTTGAAAACCTGCCACTGAATGGGATCGGCCTCGTGGATCTCACCTTTGACGAGCCGCTGGTGTTAGATCGTTATCAACAAAATCCGGTGACGGGTGGGCTGATTTTTATCGATCGCCTGAGCAACGTGACTGTTGGTGCCGGTATGGTGCATGAGCCGAAAAACGAGGCCGCCGTTGCGCCGTCGGAATTTAGCGCATTCGAGCTGGAGCTGAATGCGTTAGTACGCCGCCACTTCCCTCACTGGGGAGCGCGCGATTTACTGGGAGGTAAATGATGGCGCTGCATGACGAAAACGTCGTCTGGCATAGCCATCCGGTTACTGCACAACAACGCGAGCACCACCACGGTCATCGAGGTGTTGTGCTGTGGTTTACCGGCCTCTCTGGTTCCGGTAAATCAACGGTCGCGGGGGCGCTGGAGGAGGCGTTACATAAACTTGGCGTCAGTACATATTTACTGGATGGCGACAATGTCCGCCACGGTTTATGCAGCGATCTCGGTTTTAGCGATGCCGATCGCAAAGAAAATATCCGTCGGGTCGGTGAGGTGGCGAATTTAATGGTCGAAGCCGGACTGGTGGTGCTGACGGCGTTTATCTCACCACACCGCGCCGAACGGCAGATGGTTCGCGAACGCGTAGGAGAAGGGCGGTTTATCGAAGTGTTTGTCGATACGCCGCTGGCGATTTGTGAGTCTCGCGATCCAAAAGGCTTATATAAAAAAGCACGCGCTGGTGAACTGCGTAACTTTACCGGAATAGATTCCGTTTACGAAGCGCCTGAATCGGCAGAAATTCATCTCAATGGTGAACAATTAGTAACAAATTTGGTTCAGCAATTATTAGATCTACTGAGACAGAACGATATTATCAGATCCTGAGACACCACCGGGTTTTCATGCCCGGTTCGTCAAAGTAACAGGATCTGATATGCGTAATAGCCATAACATTACACTAACAAATAGTGATAGCCTTACCGAGGATGAAGAAACCACATGGTCGCTACCAGGGGCCGTGGTCGGTTTTGTGTCCTGGCTGTGTGCACTGGCGATTCCGATGTTGATTTATGGCTCTAACACGCTGTTTTTCTTTATCTACACCTGGCCTTTCTTTCTGGCGCTGATGCCTGTTGCGGTGGTGGTAGGTATTGCGCTGCATTCCTTGATGGACGGGAAATTACGCTACAGTATTGTTTTCACTTTTATCACCGTTGGCATTATGTTTGGTGCACTGTTTATGTGGTTGTTGGGCTAATCTGTTCTTTCCTGTTCATTCTGTCCATAATTCAAACCGTAACCAATAATGAGATTATGTTCTGCGCGCCCTGGGTATACGTAACAGTGGACAAATGTGGTACATTTGCCCGCGTTGTCGCGGTATCCCCAACAGAGGATGTAGAGTCGTCTTCGGATGCATGGGATGAGGATGCCGTTTTTCAGGGGGCAGGATGGGTAAACTAACGCTGCTGTTGCTGGCTATTCTGGTCTGGCTACAGTATTCGCTGTGGTTCGGTAAGAACGGTATACATGACTATACCCGCGTCAATGATGATGTGGCGGCACAGCAAGCTACAAACGCGAAACTTAAAGCGCGAAACGATCAGCTTTTTGCCGAAATTGACGATCTCAATGGCGGCCAGGAGGCGCTCGAAGAGCGTGCGCGTAATGAACTCAGCATGACCAGGCCGGGCGAAACTTTTTATCGTCTGGTGCCTGACGCGTCGAAGCGCGCGCAGTCTGCGGGGCAAAACAATCGATAAATCAGCCCAGGAATTAACATGGCAACCACTCATTTGGATGTTTGCGCCGTGGTTCCGGCGGCCGGATTTGGCCGCCGAATGCAAACGGAATGTCCTAAGCAATATCTCTCAATCGGTAATCAATCCATTCTTGAACACTCGGTGCATGCGCTGCTGGCGCATCCCCGGGTGACGCGTGTCGTCATTGCAATAAGCCCTGGCGATAACCGCTTTGCTCAACTTCCTCTGGCGAATCATCCGCAAATCACCGTTGTTGATGGTGGTGAAGAGCGTGCTAATTCCGTGCTGGCAGGTCTGAAAGCCGCTGGCGATGTGCAGTGGGTACTGGTGCATGACGCCGCTCGCCCTTGTCTGCATCAGGATGACCTCGCGCGTCTGTTGGCGTTGAGCGAAACCAGCCGCACGGGAGGGATCCTCGCCGCGCCGGTGCGCGATACGATGAAACGCGCCGAGCCAGGCAAAAATGCCATTGCTCATACCGTTGATCGCAACGGCTTATGGCACGCGCTTACGCCGCAATTTTTCCCTCGTGAGCTGTTACATGACTGCCTGACACGCGCTTTAAATGAAGGCGCTACCATTACTGACGAAGCCTCAGCGCTGGAATACTGCGGTTTTCATCCGCAGCTTGTCGAAGGCCGAGCGGATAACATTAAAGTCACGCGCCCGGAAGATTTGGCGCTTGCCGAATTTTACCTCACCCGAACCATCCATCAGGAGAATACATAATGCGAATTGGACACGGTTTTGATGTTCACGCCTTTGGCGGCGAAGGCCCAATTATCATTGGTGGCGTGCGCATCCCTTATGAAAAAGGGCTGCTGGCACATTCTGATGGCGACGTGGCGCTGCACGCGCTGACCGATGCATTACTTGGTGCAGCGGCGCTGGGGGATATTGGCAAGCTATTCCCGGATACAGATCCGGCATTTAAAGGCGCTGACAGCCGCGAGCTGCTACGCGAAGCCTGGCGACGCATTCAGGCGAAGGGCTATACCCTCGGCAACGTCGATGTCACTATCATCGCTCAGGCACCGAAGATGCTGCCACATATTCCACAAATGCGCGTGTTTATTGCCGAAGATCTCGGCTGCCATATGGATGATGTTAACGTGAAAGCCACTACTACGGAAAAACTCGGATTTACCGGACGTGGGGAAGGGATTGCCTGTGAAGCGGTGGCGCTACTCATTAAGGCAACAAAATGATTGAATTTGATAATCTCACTTACCTCCACGGCAAACCGCAAGGAACCGGGCTGCTGAAAGCCAACCCGGAAGACTTTGTGGTGGTGGAAGATTTAGGCTTTGAGCCTGATGGTGAAGGTGAGCATATCCTGGTGCGAATCCTCAAAAACGGTTGCAATACCCGTTTTGTGGCCGACGCACTGGCGAAATTCCTGAAAATTCATGCCCGTGAAGTCAGCTTCGCTGGGCAGAAAGACAAACATGCCGTTACGGAACAGTGGTTATGCGCTCGGGTACCGGGCAAAGAGATGCCTGATCTGAGCGCGTTTCAACTGGAAGGCTGCCAGGTACTGGAGTATGCGCGCCACAAACGTAAACTGCGTTTAGGGGCGCTGAAAGGCAATGCCTTTACCCTGGTGCTGCGAGAAGTGAGCAATCGTGATGACGTAGAACAGCGACTGATCGATATTTGCGTGAAAGGTGTACCGAATTACTTTGGCGCGCAACGTTTTGGTATTGGTGGTAGTAATTTGCAGGGCGCGTTGCGCTGGGCGCAAACCAATACTCCGGTGCGCGATCGCAATAAGCGTAGTTTTTGGTTGTCGGCAGCTCGTAGTGCGTTGTTTAATCAGATTGTTGCTGAGCGTCTCAAAAAAGCAGAAGTTAATCAGGTTGTTGACGGTGATGCGCTACAATTAGCCGGGCGCGGCAGCTGGTTTGTTGCCACTAACGAAGAACTGGCGGAATTACAGCGTCGCGTGAACGATAAAGAGCTGTTAATTACAGCTGCAATGCCGGGTAGCGGCGAATGGGGAACCCAGCGTGAGGCGCTGGCATTCGAACAAGCAGCTGTCGCCGAAGAAACTGAATTACAAGCCTTACTGGTGCGCGAAAAAGTTGAGGCGGCGCGCAGAGCGATGCTGTTATATCCGCAACAATTAAGCTGGAACTGGTGGGATGACGTCACCGTCGAAATCCGTTTCTGGCTTCCGGCAGGAAGCTTTGCAACCAGCGTTGTCAGGGAACTTATCAACACAACAGGTGATTATGCGCATATTGCTGAGTAATGATGACGGGGTACATGCGCCCGGTATACAAACGCTGGCGAAAGCTCTGCGTGAGTTTGCTGACGTTCAGGTGGTCGCCCCCGATCGTAATCGCAGCGGCGCTTCAAATTCTCTGACGCTGGAATCCTCCCTGCGCACGTTTACCTTTGAAAATGGTGATATCGCCGTGCAAATGGGAACCCCGACCGATTGTGTCTATCTTGGCGTGAATGCTCTGATGCGTCCGCGCCCGGATATTGTGGTTTCGGGTATTAACGCCGGGCCGAATCTGGGTGATGATGTTATTTATTCCGGCACGGTAGCCGCCGCGATGGAAGGCCGTCATTTAGGCTTTCCGGCACTGGCCGTTTCACTTGACGGGCATAAACATTACGACACTGCTGCAGCGGTCACCTGTTCCATTTTGCGTGCACTGTGTAAAGAGCCGCTGCGTACCGGACGTATTCTCAATATCAACGTACCTGATTTACCGCTGGATCAGATTAAAGGTATCCGCGTGACTCGCTGCGGTACACGACATCCGGCAGATCAAGTGATTCCGCAGCAGGATCCGCGCGGTAATACGCTGTACTGGATTGGCCCGCCGGGCGGTAAGTGTGATGCCGGTCCGGGGACCGATTTTGCTGCGGTAGATGAAGGCTACGTCTCCATCACGCCGCTGCATGTGGATTTAACCGCGCACAACGCGCAAGATGTGGTTTCAGACTGGTTAAACAGCGTGGGAGTTGGCACGCAATGGTAAGCAGACGCGTACAAGCACTTCTGGATCAATTACGTGCGCAAGGTATTCAGGATGAGCAGGTGCTTAATGCACTTGCTGCCGTGCCGCGTGAAAAATTCATCGATGAAGCGTTTGAACAAAAAGCCTGGGACAATATCGCATTGCCGATAGGTCAGGGGCAGACAATTTCGCAGCCGTATATGGTGGCGCGAATGACTGAATTACTTGAACTGACGCCGCAGTCGCGAGTGCTGGAGATCGGCACTGGTTCAGGATATCAAACAGCAATTCTGGCACATCTTGTCCAGCATGTATGCTCGGTCGAGCGGATTAAAGGGTTGCAGTGGCAGGCGCGCAGGCGTCTGAAAAATCTTGATTTACACAATGTTTCAACCCGTCACGGCGATGGATGGCAAGGTTGGCAAGCACGTGCGCCGTTTGACGCTATCATTGTAACGGCTGCACCGCCCGAAATTCCGACAGCGTTAATGACGCAACTGGACGAAGGCGGCATTCTCGTCTTACCCGTAGGGGAAGAGCACCAGTATTTAAAGCGGGTGCGTCGTCGGGGAGGCGAATTTATTATCGACACCGTGGAGGCTGTGCGCTTTGTTCCCTTAGTAAAGGGGGAGCTGGCTTAGCGCGTGAGGAAAATACCTGGAATTTTCCTGGTTATTTTGCAGCAGGTCAGCGTATCGTGAACATCTTTTCCAGTGTTCAGTAGAGTGCCTTGCACGGTAATTATGTCACTGGTTATTAACCAATTTTTTTCCTGGGGGATAAATGAGCGCGGGAAGCCCAAAATTCACCGTTCGCCGTATTGCGGCTTTGTCACTGGTTTCGCTATGGTTGGCTGGCTGTTCTGACACTTCAAATCCACCGGCACCTGTCAGCTCCGTCAATGGCAATGCACCTGCAAATACCAATTCTGGTATGTTGATTACGCCGCCACCGAAGATGGGGACGACGTCTACAACGCAGCAACCGCAAATTCAGCCGGTACAACAGCCACAAATTCAATCGGCTCAACAGCCGCAAATCCAACCGGTACAGCCTGTTGCCCAACAACCTGTGCAAATGGAAAACGGACGCATTGTCTATAACCGTCAGTACGGAAATATTCCGAAAGGCAGTTATAGCGGCAGTACTTACACCGTGAAAAAAGGCGACACGCTTTTCTATATCGCCTGGATTACCGGCAACGATTTCCGTGACCTTGCCCAACGCAACAATATTCAGGCGCCTTACGCTCTGAACGTAGGTCAGACCTTACAGGTGGGGAATGCTTCCGGTACGCCAATCACTGGCGGAAATGCCATTACCCAGGCCGATGCAGCAGAGCAAGGAGTTGTGATCAAGCCTGCACAAAATTCCACCGTTGCTGTTGCGTCGCAACCGACAATTACGTATTCTGAGTCTTCGGGTGAACAGAGTGCTAACAAAATGTTGCCGAACAACAAGCCAACTGCGACCACGGTCACAGCGCCTGTAACGGTACCAACAGCAAGCACAACCGAGCCAACTGTCAGCAGTACAACAACCAGTACGCCGATCTCCACCTGGCGCTGGCCGACTGAGGGCAAAGTGATTGAAACCTTTGGTGCTTCTGAGGGAGGCAACAAGGGGATTGATATCGCAGGTAGCAAAGGACAGGCAATTATCGCGACCGCAGATGGCCGCGTTGTTTATGCCGGTAATGCGCTGCGTGGCTACGGTAATCTGATTATCATCAAACATAATGATGATTACCTGAGTGCCTACGCCCATAACGACACAATGCTGGTCCGGGAACAACAAGAAGTTAAGGCGGGGCAAAAAATAGCGACCATGGGTAGCACCGGAACCAGTTCAACACGCTTGCATTTTGAAATTCGTTACAAGGGGAAATCCGTAAACCCGCTGCGTTATTTGCCGCAGCGATAAATCGGCGGAACCAGGCTTTTGCTTGAATGTTCCGTCAAGGGATCACGGGTAGGAGCCACCTTATGAGTCAGAATACGCTGAAAGTTCATGATTTAAATGAAGACGCGGAATTTGATGAGAATGGAGTTGAGGTTTTTGACGAAAAGGCCTTAGTTGAAGAGGAACCCAGTGATAACGATTTGGCCGAAGAGGAGCTGTTATCGCAGGGCGCAACACAGCGTGTGCTGGACGCGACTCAGCTTTATCTTGGTGAGATTGGTTATTCGCCACTGTTAACGGCCGAAGAAGAAGTTTATTTTGCGCGTCGCGCACTGCGTGGTGATGTCGCCTCTCGCCGCCGGATGATCGAGAGTAACTTGCGTCTGGTGGTAAAAATTGCCCGCCGTTATGGCAATCGTGGTCTGGCGCTGCTGGACCTTATCGAAGAGGGTAACCTGGGGCTGATCCGCGCGGTTGAGAAGTTTGACCCGGAACGTGGTTTCCGCTTCTCAACTTACGCAACCTGGTGGATTCGCCAGACGATCGAACGGGCCATTATGAACCAAACCCGTACTATTCGTTTGCCGATTCACATCGTAAAGGAGCTGAACGTTTACCTGCGAACCGCACGTGAGTTGTCCCATAAGCTGGACCACGAACCGAGTGCGGAAGAGATCGCAGAGCAACTGGATAAGCCAGTTGATGACGTCAGCCGTATGCTTCGTCTTAACGAGCGCATTACCTCGGTAGACACCCCGCTGGGTGGTGATTCCGAAAAAGCGTTGCTGGATATCCTGGCCGATGAAAAAGAGAACGGTCCGGAAGACACCACGCAAGATGACGATATGAAACAAAGCATCGTCAAATGGCTGTTCGAACTGAACGCCAAGCAGCGTGAAGTGCTGGCACGTCGATTCGGTTTGCTGGGGTACGAAGCGGCAACACTGGAAGATGTAGGTCGTGAAATTGGCCTCACCCGTGAACGTGTTCGCCAGATTCAGGTTGAAGGCCTGCGCCGTCTGCGCGAAATCCTGCAAACGCAGGGGCTGAATATCGAAGCGCTGTTCCGCGAGTAAGTAAGCATCTGTCAGAAAGGCCAGTCTCAAGCGAGGCTGGCCTTTTTTCTTTTGGTTGGTGAGTCGGTGTGTTTGTAGGCTGGATAAGACGCGATAGCGTCGCATCCGGCAATTTGCACCCTATGTGTTCATCATCTTGCGTACCAACTGCACAAACAGCTCCTGCTCATCTCTACTCAAACGCCCCAAAAATTCTTCATCCACGCCGTCACCAATCGGTATCGCCGCAGCAAGTACCTTTTCTCCTTCGGCAGTCAGCCAGACAAAGCGCCGTCGCTTATCGATGGTGTCATGCTCTCGTCTGACCAGGCCACGATTTTCCATTCTTGCCAACATTTCCGCCAGCGTTGCCTTCGTGCTGACAGCTGCTTCTATCAGCGCAACCTGCTCTATACCGGGGTGTTCAGCAATAGCGCGCATTACCGCGTACTGCGGTTTGGTCAGATCAGGTAACTCATGCTGCCAGCGAGACGTGTGTTGCTGAAAAAGCTGTCGTAACTGATGGAACGCTTTATTTCGTAACGCCATGTAAACTCCGGGCTAATTCTCTGCCGTTATCATAGCGGTTTTTTAGTGACGAAGAAGATGTTGTTACTTTTCCGCACTTGCCGCTACGTGAATAGAAGGGTATGTTAATAATAACGTTCGTGTACGAACAATTAAGGGAATAAAAAATGAGACTGATCGTCGGGATGACTGGGGCTACAGGTGCGCCTCTTGGTGTGGCATTACTGCAAGCACTAAAGAAGATACCCGGTGTTGAAACACATCTTGTGATGTCGAAGTGGGCGAAAACTACCATTGAACTGGAAACGCCCTACAGCGTCCACGATGTCGCTGCCCTGGCAGACTATTGCCATAACCCGGCGGATCAGGCGGCGACTATCTCCTCAGGTTCCTTTCGTACCGATGGCATGATCGTTATTCCGTGCAGCATGAAGACGCTGGCTGGTATCCGTGCTGGCTATGCCGATGGGCTGGTGGGGCGCGCTGCTGATGTTGTTCTCAAAGAAGGGCGCAAGCTGGTGCTGGTGCCGCGTGAAATGCCGCTCAGTACTATCCACCTTGAAAATATGCTCGCGCTTTCCCGTATGGGCGTGGCGATGATACCGCCCATGCCTGCCTTCTATAACCATCCCGAAACGGTAGATGACATTGTCCACCACGTGGTTGCCCGCGTGATGGATCAGTTTGGCCTCGAACATCCTCAAGCCAGGCGCTGGCAAGGATTGCCGCAGTCCGGGAGTTTTTCTCAGGAGAATGAATAATGGCTTTTGATGATTTACGCAGCTTTTTACAGGCGCTCGACGACCAGGGACAATTGCTGAAAATCAGTGAAGAGGTTAACGCCGAGCCAGATCTGGCCGCTGCTGCCAACGCCACCGGGCGTATCGGCGACGGCGCACCCGCGCTGTGGTTTGATAATATTCGCGGCTTTACCGATGCGCGAGTGGCGATGAACACCATTGGGTCCTGGCAGAACCACGCGATTTCCCTCGGCCTGCCGCCGAACACGCCGGTTAAAAAACAGATTGATGAGTTTATCCGCCGCTGGGATAACTTCCCGATTGCCCCGGAGAGCCGCGCAAATCCAGCCTGGGCGCAGAACACTGTCGATGGCGAAGAGATTAACCTGTTCGATATTCTGCCGCTGTTTCGCCTGAACGATGGCGATGGCGGTATCTATCTCGATAAAGCCTGCGTGGTTTCCCGCGATCCGCTCGACCCGGATAACTTCGGCAAGCAGAATGTCGGCATCTACCGTATGGAAGTGAAGGGCAAGCGTAAGCTCGGCCTGCAACCGGTGCCAATGCACGATATCGCCCTGCATCTGCATAAAGCGGAAGAGCGTGGAGAAGATTTGCCGATAGCCATCACCCTTGGTAACGATCCGATCATCACGCTGATGGGCGCTACACCGCTGAAATACGATCAGTCTGAGTACGAAATGGCGGGCGCACTGCGCGAAAGCCCATACCCGATCGCTACCGCCCCGCTGACCGGTTTTGATGTGCCGTGGGGCTCGGAAGTAATCCTCGAAGGGGTTATCGAAAGCCGCAAACGCGAAATCGAGGGGCCGTTCGGTGAGTTTACCGGCCACTACTCCGGCGGGCGCAACATGACCG
The DNA here is from genome assembly GCF_004212225.1 of Escherichia sp. E14V7. Classification (NCBI taxonomy): domain Bacteria; kingdom Pseudomonadati; phylum Pseudomonadota; class Gammaproteobacteria; order Enterobacterales; family Enterobacteriaceae; genus Escherichia; species Escherichia sp. E14V7. The sequence goes on along the minus strand of NZ_RHJJ01000011.1, from coordinate 50,595 downwards.
TGGTGCGCATCGATAAAGTCTCTTACCGCACGAAACCGATTTTCGAATCGCTCTATCTCGGTATGCCGTGGACCGAAATCGACTACCTGATGGGGCCAGCCACCTGTGTGCCGCTGTATCAGCAACTGAAAGCTGAGTTCCCGGAAGTACAGGCGGTAAACGCCATGTACACCCACGGCCTGCTGGCGATTATCTCCACCAAAAAACGCTACGGCGGCTTTGCCCGCGCGGTGGGCCTGCGTGCGATGACCACGCCGCACGGTCTGGGCTATGTGAAGATGGTGATTATGGTCGATGAAGACGTTGACCCGTTCAACCTGCCGCAGGTGATGTGGGCGCTCTCCTCGAAAGTGAACCCGGCGGGCGACCTGGTGCAGTTGCCGAATATGTCCGTGCTGGAACTCGACCCAGGCTCAAGCCCGGCGGGGATCACCGACAAGCTGATTATCGACGCCACCACGCCTGTCGCCCCGGACAACCGTGGTCACTACAGCCAGCCGGTGGTGGATTTACCGGAAACCAAAGCCTGGGCTGAAAAACTGACTGCTATGCTGGCCGCACGTAAATAAGGAGAAGAAGATGATTTGTCCACGTTGTGCCGATGAACAGATTGAAGTGATGGCGAAATCGCCGGTGAAAGATGTCTGGACGGTTTACCAGTGCCAGCATTGCCTTTATACCTGGCGCGATACCGAACCGCTACGCCGCACCAGCCGTGAACATTATCCGGAGGCGTTCCGTATGACGCAAAAAGATATTGATGACGCGCCGATGGTGCCGAGCATTCCGCCGCTGCTGGCGGAAGATAAGCGCTAAATAAAAAGGTCCGATGCCCATCGGACCTTTTTATTAAGGTCAAATTACCGCCCATACGCACCAGGTAATTAAGAATCCGGTAAAACCGAGAATGGTCGTTAACACTGTCCAGGTTTTCAGACCGTCTGCTACCGACAAGCCAAGATATTTGGTCACAATCCAGAACCCTGAGTCATTAATATGTGACGCGCCAAGCCCACCAAAGCAGGCTGCCAGCGTCACCAATACGCACTGAATCGGATTCAATCCCATCACCGCTTCTGAGAGTAACCCGCCGGTTGTCAGGATTGCTACGGTTGCTGACCCCTGCGATGCACGCAGAGCCAGTGAAATAATAAATGCGGCTGGTAACAGAGGCAGGTCAATCATTTGTAGCATATTGGCAAGGGCTTTGCCGACGCCCGATTCCACCAGCACTTTGCCAAATACCCCTCCAGCACCAGTAACCAAAATCACTACCGCCGCAGTGGGAAGGGCTGAGCCCATAATGTCGCTGGTGTGTTGTAAGCTCCAGCCGCGACGTAAAGCCAATAACCAGAATGCCAGCACCAGCGCAATCATTAGAGCTACCATTGGTGAGCCGATCAGCTGTAGCGTACCAAGCAGGGGATGCGAAGGCGGCATCAGTGTTGCGGAAACCGTACCCGCCATGATAATCGCGATAGGAATAACAATTAGCGAGGTGACCAGCGCGACGCCCGGTGGATTTATTTTATCGCTTAATTTTGTTGCGCCTTCCTCACTGGCCGGAGCCAGTTGCATCTGTTCAAGTACTTCTACTGACATCGCATATTGGCGCGTATTGATTATTTTCGCTGCAAAGTAGCCAACAATCCCTACGGGAATAGAAATCGCAATACCGATGATGGTTAGCCAGCCGATGTCTGCGTGGAGTAACCCCGCTGCGGCGACAGGGCCTGGATGCGGCGGTACCGCCACATGAACAGTTAGCATGATTCCAGCGACAGGCAGGCCAAATTTGAGTGGCGATATTTTGGCAACCTTGGCAAAACCGTAAATGATTGGCGCAAGAATAATAAAGCCGACATCAAAGAAGACGGGAATACCGAGGAAGAACGCTGCCAGAGTCAGCGCAGCGATAGTTCGTTTGTCACCTAACTTGCGACTGAAATAATTAGCCAGTGACTCTGCACCACCAGAGTGTTCGATCATACGCCCCAGCATAGCGCCCAGACCAATAATAATAGTGACGGAACCAAGCACACCGCCCATCCCGGCGATCATCACTTTACCCACTTCGCCCGCCGGTATACCCGCCGCAAGTGCGACTAACAGGCTGACGAGGAGCAGAGCAACGAATGGTTGTACCTTTGCCTTGATGACCAGCAGCAACAGCATGATTACGCCAGCTAACGCAATGCATAACAATGTAATTGTGGACATGGGAAACCCTGTCTGAAAGTTATAGTTAACCTACCCCATCCGTAGATGGGGGGATGTATGGGTACGTTGTAATTAGGGATTTAACGAATTAGCGCCAGTCGTCAAACCAGCCAAGCCCTTCTTCGGTGAGGCCACGAGGTTTATATTCACAACCGATCCAGCCCTGATATCCCACCTCATCGAACAGGCGGAACAGCCACGGATAGTTGATTTCTCCATCGTCCGGTTCATGTCGATCAGGTAGTCCGGCAATTTGTACGTGCGCATATTTCCCGGCGTAGTCGCGGATTAAATGCGTCAGGTTGCCATCTACTTTTTGCGCATGAAAAGTATCTAGTTGAATAAACACGTTATCTCGCGCAACCTCTTCAACAATAGCCAGTGCCTGATACTGGCTGGAGAAGAGATAATGAGGCTTAACGCCGGGGCTGAGTGCTTCAACTAATATTCGCTTGCCGTGTGGCGCAAAGCGGTCGGCAGCGTAGCGGAGATTATCGATAAAAACAGCCCGATACCGTTCAGCGTCTTCGCCTGCGGGCACGACGCCTGCCATCACATGGACTTGTTCACAATTGAGCGCCAATGCATATTCCAGCGCCAGGTCGATGTCTGCGCGTGCTTCGTGCTCACGTCCGGGAAGGGCGGATAATCCCCATTCCCCCGCATTAACATCTCCGGGAGCGGTATTGAACAGCGCCAGCGTCAGATGATTTTGCGCCAGTTGCTGCCGGATTTGCTGGGGGGAGTAGTCATAGGGAAACAGAAATTCCACAGCATCAAACCCGGCTTTTCGCGCTGCGGCGAAGCGTTCAATAAAAGGCACTTCGGTGAACATCATGGATAAATTAGCTGCAAAACGAGGCATTGCATTAACTCCTTAATTCCGCAATTTCACCTGCGGTCAGATAACGGATCGGGCGGTCACCGAGAATAAAAATCAGCTTTGCCGTTTCCTCCAGTTCTTCCATATTGTTGGCGGCTTCTTGCAGGCTTTCACCGCAAACCACTGGGCCATGATTTGCCAGTAAAAAAGCCTGATTATCTGCTGCTAGTTCCGCCAGATCCTGCGCGATGCGTTTATCGCCCGGGCGGTAATAGGGCACCAGCGGGACATTTCCCATCCGCATCACCACGTATGGTGTGAACGGACGAATAACGTTGCTGCTGTCCAGCCCTTGCAGGCAGGAAAGCGCCGTCGACCATGTGCTGTGCAAATGCACCACCGCTTTACAGCGCGGATTGTTGCGATACAGCGCCAGATGAAAGAGCACTTCTTTCGAGGGTTTGTCACCACTTAGCCATTCACCATCAGCGGTAACTTTGGAAAGTCGCTGCGGATCGAGATTGCCCAGGCAAGAGCCTGTTGGCGTCGCCAGTAAATTCCCGTCAGGTAAAAGCAGAGACAGATTGCCAGCCGAACCGGTGGCATAGCCGCGCTGAAAGAATGAACTGGCAATCCGCGTCATCTCCTCTCGCAAAGACTGCTCTGCTTTTGCGAAATCGCTCATGGTAAAAACTCTCTTTGGGCTCGTGAAAAAAAGACCTCATCGCCGAAGTTGCCGGATTTAAGGGCGAGTGAGACAGGCTTATCCAGTGCGTTTACCCACGGCACGCCGGGGGAAATGGTTGGGCCAATATGAAACCCTTTTATGCCCAGGCTCTGTGTTACTACGCCGGAGGTCTCACCGCCTGCGACAATAAAACGTGTCACGCCTTCCGCTGCTAACCGCGTCGCTAGTTGAGAAAAAAGAGCCTCCACTGCCTGACTGGCTTTTTGTGCACCGTATTGCTGTTGAATTGCTGCCAGTGCGTCAGTGCTGGCGGTGGCAAAAACCAGAGGAGCAAGTTCACTTTCTTGGCTCAGAACCCATTCCGCCAGTTCGTGTGCATAAGCAGCCAGAGTTTCTGTTGAGAGACAACGTGCCACATCAACTTCATGAGCTGGTGCAATTTGACGGTAATGTGCCACCTGGCGGTTAGTCATTTGTGAGCATGAACCGGAGAGCACTACGCCGCGCCCTGCGAGCGGGCGCCCTGCTTCGCGCGCCTGGCTACCGTTTCCTTGCGCCCACTGCCGGGCGAGGCCAATCGCCAGGCCAGAACCGCCCGTTACCAGTGCGGCATCGCGTAAAGCTTCTCCCTGAATTTCCAAATGGCGTTCGGTCAGCGCATCAAGCACCGCGTAGCGATAGCCCTCTTGCTGTAAGCGAGCCAGCTCTTGACGAACGGCATCTACACCTTGTTCGAAAACATGTGCCGAAACGACGCCGCAGCGCCCTGTGGATTGCGCTTCAACCAGACGGGGAAGATAGCTGTCGGTCATGGGATTTACCGGGTGATGGCGCATCCCGGATTCGGCCAGCAGTTGATTCATTACGAACAGATACCCCTGATAAACCGTACGTCCGTTGACCGGCAGAGCCGGAGAGAAGACCGTAAACGGCGTGTCGAGAGCATCCATTAATGCATCGGTAACCGGGCCGATATTACCTTTCGCCGTACTGTCGAAAGTGGAGCAGTATTTGAAATAAATCTGGCGGCAACCGTGTAGTTGCAACCAGCGAAGAGCCGCCAGCGATTGCTGTGTGGCTTCAGCCACCGGGCAGGAGCGCGTTTTCAGACTGATTACCAGCGCGTCGATTGCCTCCGGCATTTCACCTGTTGGAACACCGTTGATTTGTACCGTTGGTAGACCGTTTTCCACCAGAAAACTGGCGATATCCGTTGCGCCGGTAAAATCATCGGCGATAACGCCAATTTTGATCATGATTTCGCTCCCGGTAGGGTGATGCCAGAGAAAATCTTGATGACTGCGCTATCGTCTTCTTTCCCGTAACCCGCGTTGCTGGCGCTGGTGAACATATTCAATGCTGTTGAGGCCAATGGCAGCGGGAAGTGCAGGGCTTTGGCGGTATCGGCAACCAGACCAAGATCCTTAACAAAAATATCGACGGCTGAATGCGGGGTGTAATCGCCATCCACCACATGACGCATCCGGTTTTCGAACATCCAGGAATTTCCGGCGGCATTGGTCACGACGTCATACATTACATCCAGTGGGATTCCCGCACGGGCAGCAAGCGCCATCGCTTCGGCTCCGGCCGCAATATGCACGCCCGCTAACAGCTGGTGGATAATTTTTACGGTCGAACCTAGTCCCGGTTCTGCGCCAATGCGATAAACTTTTCCGGCAACGGCTTCCAGCACGGGAGCCAGGCGTTCAAAGGCAACATCGCTACCGGAGGCCATGACGGTCATTTCACCGTTAGCAGCTTTTACCGCACCACCAGAAACCGGCGCATCCAGCATTTCCAGATTGAACCCAGCTAAAGCGGTAGCAATTTCTTGCGCATCAGCACTGGCGATAGTGGAAGAAACCATTACTGCCGTACCGGGTTTCAGATGTTGTGCAACACCTTTTTCACCAAACAGCACCTGTTTAACCTGGGCCGCATTGACCACCAGCACCAGAAGAGCGTCCAGTTTTTCGGCAAACGTCGCGGCGTTATCAGAAACCCCGCAAGCACCAGCCTCTTTCAACGTAGCGCAGGCATTGCTGTTCAGGTCTGCGCCCCAGGTAGAAAGACCTGCGCGGACACATGACAGCGCCGCTCCCATTCCCATTGATCCCAAACCAACGATTCCGACATGAAACTCAGATCCCGTCTTCATCTGCTCTCCTTGTTAATTTAAGTGATATTTTGTTTGATGTTGTGAATATAAGCGCCAGGAGATAACGATATGGTGAGCTGATTCACAAAAATTAACAATGTGTGTTATTTTATGTGAACTAAGCGATAGTTGCGCTGCGCATGTTTCGCAGGCAAATAGCGTAGAATGTCCGCAGGACAAAGGAAGGAGCAAAAGTTGATACCCGTAGAGCGTCGCCAAATCATCCTTGAGATGGTAGCTGAAAAAGGCATTGTCAGTATTGCTGAACTGACGGACAGAATGAATGTGTCACATATGACCATTCGTCGGGATTTACAAAAACTGGAGCAGCAGGGCGCCGTTGTGCTGGTGTCCGGAGGCGTTCAGTCTCCGGGACGCGTGGCGCATGAACCTTCTCATCAGGTAAAAACTGCGCTGGCAATGACGCAAAAAGCGGCGATTGGCAAGCTGGCGGCAAGTCTTGTTCAGCCGGGAAGTTGTATCTATCTGGATGCGGGAACGACCACGTTAGCGATAGCACAGCATCTGATTCACATGGAGCCACTCACAGTGGTTACTAACGACTTCGTTATTGCGGACTACTTGCTCGACAACAGTAATTGCACAATTATTCACACTGGCGGTGCAGTGTGTCGGGAAAACCGTTCCTGTGTCGGGGAAGCCGCTGCGACCATGCTGCGCAGCCTGATGATTGATCAGGCTTTTATTTCTGCATCGTCATGGAGTGTGCGGGGGATCTCTACGCCAGCAGAAGATAAAGTCACGGTGAAACGGGCGATTGCCAGTGCCAGCCGCCAGCGAGTTTTGGTCTGTGATGCGACGAAATATGGTCAGGTGGCGACATGGCTGGCGTTACCATTAAGCGAGTTTGATCAGATCATTACTGACGACGGTCTGCCGGAGAGTGCCAGTCGCGCGCTGGCGAAGCAGGATCTCTCTTTGCTGGTAGCGAAAAATGAATAATGGCCTGCAATAACACCGGGTTACTCATGCTTCACAGAAGAAGCATGAGACTACTTTATTTTATAAAATGACAGCCGCCCGCTTTTCGGCGATCCGGTATCAATATAAATCTGGTTAGCGAACGTCTGAATGTTATCAAACATCATATGTCCAAATATAAAATAGTCAGCGCCGTTTATTTCTTGTAACTCGCCATTAAGCGATTTCTGCACACGATCAACAGGCCAGAGTAATTCACTTTCCGCTATTTCTTTACCAAAGAGATATTCATCACCCGGATAATCCGCATGTGCGATGACATATTTTATTATGTCGTTGGTAATTTCAATAATATGCGGAAGGTGATGGAATTTCAGTAACAGGTCTATTGCCTCTTGTTGTTCCGTATCATTTAAATCGAAAAACCAGTCACCGCCGCTGGCTAACCACATATTACCATCACCAGTAGCGAACGCATCAAGCGCCATCGCTTCGTGGTTGCCTTTTACGGTGTTAAACCAGGGCTGGTTTAACAGGCGCAGCACGTTAAGACTCTCCGGCCCACGATCAATGTTATCGCCTGTGGAAATAAGCAAGTCAGTTTCGGGACAAAAAGATAATTTATGTAAACGGGATTGTAATAATTGATAATCCCCATGAATATCACCAACGACCCATATATGGCGATAGTGATGGGCATTGATTTTTTGATAGCGTGTAGATGGCATGGTTTTACCCTGTAAAATAATATCTACTATTATACAGGGTATTTTTATTTGATTCGTCAGTTGTCGTTAATATTCCCGATAGCAAAAGACTATCGGGAATTATTTTTACACCAGACTCTTCAACCGATAAATCCACTCTAACGCCTGACGCGGGGTGAGTGAATCCGGATCAATATTTTCCAGAGCTTCGACCGCAGGCGAAGTTTCTTCTGGTACTGATAGCAAAGACATCTGCGTACCATCCACCTGCGTCGCGGCGGCGTTCGGCGAAATGCTTTCCAGCTCACGCAGTTTTTGCCGTGCGCGCTTAATAACTTCTTTTGGCACGCCCGCCAGAGCAGCAACCGCCAGGCCGTAGCTTTTGCTCGCCGCGCCGTCCTGCACGCTGTGCATAAAGGCGATGGTGTCGCCGTGCTCCAGCGCATCGAGATGCACGTTGGCGACGCCTTCCATTTTCTCCGGTAGTTGAGTCAGCTCGAAGTAGTGGGTGGCAAACAGCGTCAATGCCTTAATCTTATTCGCCAGATTTTCCGCGCACGCCCATGCCAGTGACAGACCATCGTAAGTGGACGTCCCGCGTCCAATCTCATCCATCAACACCAGACTGTACTCGGTGGCGTTATGCAGAATATTAGCGGTTTCGGTCATCTCCACCATAAAGGTTGAACGCCCGGATGCCAGATCGTCTGCCGCGCCCACACGGGTAAAGATACGGTCAATTGGGCCAATCTCGACTTTTTGCGCCGGTACATAGCTGCCGATATAGGCCATCAGCGCAATCAGTGCGGTCTGGCGCATATAGGTACTTTTACCGCCCATGTTCGGGCCGGTAATAATCAACATCCGACGCTGTGGCGACAGGTTCAGCGGGTTAGCGATAAACGGCTCATTCAGTACCTGTTCAACCACCGGATGGCGGCCTTCGGTAATGCGAATGCCAGGTTTATCAATAAAGATCGGGCAGGTGTAGTTCAGGGTATAGGCCCGTTCCGCCAGGTTCACCAGCACGTCGAGTTCCGCCAGCGCGCTCGCGCTCTGTTGCAGCGCTTCCAGATGCGGCAACAGCAGGTCGAACAACTCTTCATAAAGCTGTTTTTCCAGTGCCAGCGCTTTGCCTTTTGAAGTGAGGACTTTGTCTTCGTACTCTTTTAGCTCTGGAATAATGTAACGTTCAGCGTTTTTCAGCGTCTGGCGACGCATGTAGTTGATTGGCGCCAGATGGCTTTGTCCACGGCTGATCTGAATGTAATAACCATGAACCGCGTTAAAGCCGACTTTTAGCGTGTCCAGGCCGGTACGTTCACGCTCGCGGACTTCCAGACGCTCCAGATAATCGGTCGCGCCGTCAGCCAGCGCCCGCCACTCATCCAGCTCTTCGTTATAGCCCGGTGCGATAACACCACCGTCGCGTACCAGCACTGGCGGTGTGTCGATGATTGCCCGCTCCAGCAGATCGCGCAGCTCGGCAAACTCGCCCATCTTCTCACGCAGCGCCTGTACCGGTGCACTATCGACAGTTTCTAACTGCGCGCGCAGTTCCGGCAGTTGTTGGAAAGCGTGACGCATACGGGCCAGATCGCGCGGGCGAGCGGTACGCAACGCCAGACGTGCCAGAATACGCTCCAGGTCGCCCACCTGACGCAGCACAGGCTGTAACTCAGCGGTAAAATCCTGCAATGCGCCAATAGTTTGCTGGCGCTCTAGTAACACGCGGGTATCGCGCACTGGCATATGCAGCCAGCGTTTCAGCATACGGCTACCCATCGGCGTGACGGTGCAATCAAGCACAGAAGCCAGAGTATTTTCCGCACCGCCTGCCAGGTTCTGGGTAATTTCCAGATTACGGCGCGTCGCGGCATCCATAATGATGCTGTCCTGCTCACGTTCCATGGTGATAGAACGAATATGCGGCAGAGTCGTACGTTGGGTATCTTTCGCATACTGCAACAGGCAACCGGCAGCACAAAGCCCGCGTGGCGCATTCTCGACGCCGAAACCAATCAGATCACGAGTGCCAAATTGCAGGTTCAACTGCTGGCGCGCGGTGTCGATTTCAAACTCCCACAGCGGGCGACGACGCAGGCCGCGACGACCTTCAATCAGCGACATCTCGGCGAAATCTTCTGCATACAGCAGCTCTGCCGGATTGGTGCGTTGCAGCTCTGCCGCCATCGTTTCGCGGTCAGCCGGTTCGCTCAGACGAAAACGCCCGGAGCTGATATCCAGCGTCGCATAGCCAAAACCTTTGCTGTCCTGCCAGATAGCCGCCAGCAGGTTATCCTGGCGCTCTTGCAACAGGGCTTCATCACTGATAGTCCCCGGCGTGACGATACGGACAACCTTGCGCTCAACCGGCCCTTTGCTGGTCGCCGGGTCGCCAATCTGTTCGCATATAGCGACGGACTCGCCCTGATTCACCAGTTTGGCGAGATAGTTTTCCACTGCATGGTAGGGGATACCCGCCATCGGGATCGGCTCGCCCGCAGACGCGCCGCGTTTGGTCAGCGAAATATCCAGCAGCTGCGACGCCCGTTTTGCGTCGTCATAAAACAGCTCGTAAAAGTCACCCATCCGGTAGAACAGCAGGATCTCCGGATGCTGGGCTTTCAGCTTGAGATACTGCTGCATCATTGGTGTATGGGCGTCGAAATTTTCTATTACACTCATGGAATTAGATCCGGTTCCCTGATGTTAAATGTAGTGTGATGGTTTTTATTTTCGTTGTAATCACATAAGGCGCACATGATACCGGAGTTAATCATTTCAGGGGAAGACGCGAAAGGTCAGTTCTTGATGCCGGTTCCGCGAAAAATGCTGCTTTGCAGCTTTTGCGTGATGACTATGAAACAAGATCGCAAAATTACATCGGTTGAAGAAACCTCCTCCTTCAGAGCCATAGTCCCCTTTAGAATTAAGTTGTAATATAAATGCACCTTAAGAGTATGGAGGCAGCATGTCCGGCAAGCGTATCTCTCGTGAAAAACTGACGATTAAAAAAATGATCGATCTTTATCAAGCGAAATGCCCGCAGGCGTCAGCGGAGCCGGAGCATTACGATGCGCTGTTTGCTTACGCGCAAAAGCGGCTGGATAAATGTGTGTTTGGCGAAGAGAAACCGGCCTGTAAGCAGTGTCCGGTGCACTGTTACCAGCCTGCGAAGCGTGAAGAGATGAAGCAGATTATGCGGTGGGCGGGGCCGAGAATGCTGTGGCGTCATCCGATTTTAACCGTGCGTCATCTGATTGATGACAAACGTCCGGTGCCGGAGTTGCCAGAAAAATTCCGCCGGAAGAAATAAATTTGCCGGAGGAATTTATTCTCTCCGGCAAATACGGCGCTTACGCTTTGGTCGCAATCAGGATTGCTGATGCTTTGATCAACGCAATAACGCGCGATCCTGTGGTGAGTTTCATTTCATCCTGGCTTTCATTGGTTACCACTGCCACAACTTCAAAACCCGCATCTGTTTTGATATGGACAGTGGCATTCACTGCGCCTTCGGTGATTTTCGAAACGCTGCCAGCAAACTGGTTGCGAGCGGAGAATTTCAGTCCACAGTCTTCCGTTGCCAGCGTTACCCACGGGGCTTTAATCAGGGCAATCGCTTCTTTCCCTTTTGCCAGCCCCAGGGCTTGCTGGCTGCTGTGTGTAACAATTGCCACCAGCTTTGCACCACCTGCCAGCGTCAGTTCTACTTCATCATTCACCGCGCCCATTGCGACTGCGCTAACCGTTCCGGTTAATTGATTTCTTGCTGAAACTGCCATACTGCCTCCTTTCATTGAATGTTGATCGAGTATAACCACATCTGTTAAACCAATGCCGCTTTATCTATCCCCAGCCGCTTCATCCGTGACAGCAGAGTGGTGCGTTTTAATCCCAGACGTTGTGCAGCGCCTTTTGGCCCGGCAACCACGCCATTAGTCTCTTTTAATACGCGGACAATCAGTTGATATTCATCTTCGCCTTCCTGGGCGACGACCGTCGCGGCCGGTGGTGTTTCAGGTTCTGACAGAGGGATATCGGGTAAAGAGAGTTGTAGAACGTTACCGCGAGTCAGCAACACCGCGCGCTCAATGACGTTTTCCAGTTCGCGCACGTTACCTGGCCATTCCATATTGCTCAATGCGCGCAGAGTCTCGGCAGGAATGCTGTCAATATTACGACCCAGGCGGCGGGCAATTTTAAATGTAAAGGCTTTAGCCAGCAGCGGAATATCTTCCGGGCGCTCGCGCAGCGGCGGCAGATGAATCGGGAAGACGTTCAGGCGGTAGTAGAGATCGCTACGGAACTCGCGGTCGGCGACCATTTTTTTCAGATCGCGGTTAGTCGCGGCGATTAAACGCACGTCCGTCTGAATGATTTTGTTGCTGCCGAGGCGTTCAAACTCCTGTTCCTGCAATACGCGCAGCAACTTCGGCTGTAACTCCAGCGGCATATCGCCCACTTCATCGAGGAACAGCGAGCTTTTATCCGCCAGTTCAAAACGACCAATGCGCTGAGCGCTGGCACCAGTAAAGGCACCACGCTCATGACCAAACAGGTCACTTTCCAGTAATCCGGCAGGCATGGCGGCGCAGTTCATCTTCACCATTCGCCGACCATTGCGGTTGCTGAGATTGTGGATCGCGCGGGCAATCAGTTCCTTACCCGTCCCCGTTTCACCGAGAATGAGTACGGTACTGTCGCTTTGCGCTACCATCTCAACCTGCTTGAGCACGCTATACATGGCTTCGCTGCGACCAATAATCTCGCCAAATTCGCTATCCACATTATTGAGCTGTTCGGTCAGAGCAAGGTTTTCGTCAACCAGGCGCTCTTTCAGTCGGTGGATTTCCTGATAGGCGAGGGCGTTATCCACGGCAATCGCCACACGTTCCGCAATCTGGCGCAGCAAACTCAGGTTAGTGGTGGTAAAGGTTTTCTCTTCGCACTGCGCCAGTTTCAGCACGCCCAGCATGGTGTTGCCAGACATCAACGGTAGCAGGCACAGCGTCTGGATCTGGTTGCCCCAGGTGTCGAACAACATGCGTTCGTAGGGGGCTAAATTGTCTCGCTCGTGGAGATTAAGCAGCAGCATCTCTTTGCTTTTAAATACGCGCTCGGTGAGGGTTCCGGCCTCATCAACTTCACTCTGTTCGTGAGTGGGATGCTGTTTATCGAGATAGTGAGTAGAGTAAACGTTGAGTTTGTTTTTGCGGTGGCTGCGTAAAACGATGCTGATATCGTCGATATCGAAGTAGTAGTGGATTTCTTTAGCCACTTCGCTGACCAGCTCGTCCATGTCCAGGCGAGAAAGTACCGCGTTGGTGATGGCAACCAGAATGCGGAAGTTATCCCGTTCCCGGCATAGCAGTTCGTAGTCGACATTGTTGATGACGCGGCTCTGAATTTGCTCGCTGACAACAGAAACAATCTGCGTAAATGTTTGCAGTCGATTGAACTCTTTTTCGCTCCACGGGCGATCGTCATAACGAATAAATTCACAACCGCCAAAAATATGTCCTTCCGCGGCCTGCGGCATCAGGCAATAGTGACCAAATTTGGGGTATAGCCCACTCGTAGCCAGTTGCGGCCAGGTGTCACAAAATTCTTCGTAGCTGCAGTGCAGTGTGTCAGGGCGCGATAAAATGCTGCGCACCGGACCATGTGCCAGAATGGTTTCGTCTTCGTATTTAATGGGATTGTCTTTGTCACGCGACGCGTAATAAGTCGCACGTTGAGTCTGCGCTTGCCACAACACAATAGCTGCGTTGTCGGCGAGCGCAGAACGCTTTACCAGTTGCGAAAGAGCCTCACACAGCGAGGCCAGATCGGGCTGCTGCAATAGTGTCCGAGTGATGTCGAACAACCCTTGTTGCCCGAGATCACTCATCGGTGTATACGACATGTTGTTCTTCCAGGAAAGCACCGCTAAGCGGTGCAAAAGGTAAATGACAAATTCCAGGGGCTAGATTTTTATTAGCATATACGAGGTAGCGGTTCGGCGTGTGGTAGATCGAGAGTTCGTTTCACGCCATAAAGTCCAGCGAGACGAACACCTTTACGCTCAACCACTTCGCCAATTAATGCTGCATCTTGTCCCAGTGGGTGGGAACGCAGCGCCGCCAGCACTTGCTCTGCCGCGTTACGCTCTACAGCAATCACCAGCTTACCTTCGTTGGCAAAGTTGAGGGCATCAAGACCCAGCAGCTCGCAAACGCCACGCACGGCAGGTTTAACCGGCAGCGCTGCTTCTGAAAGTTCAATACCGCAACCGCAGGCTGCCGCGAACTCATGAACTACCGCGTTCACTCCACCACGGGTAGCATCGCGCAGCGCTTTCACGCCGGGAATGTCGCGCAGCGTCTGAATCAGCGGCGTCAGTACCGCGCAATCGCTGACCAGTTCGCCGTCCAGCCCCAGCTGCTCGCGCAGGTTAAGGATAGTTGCTCCGTGGTCGCCGAGCGTACCGCTAACCAGCAACACATCGCCTGCGGTGAGAGTTTGTGCTCCCCAGTGAATATTCGCCGGAATTGCGCCCATGCCTGCGGTGTTGATAAACAGTTTATCTGCCGCCCCACGCTGTACCACTTTAGTGTCGCCAGTGACGATGGCGATTCCTGCCGCGCGGGCGGTTTCTGCCATGCTGGTCACTACCGCTTTCAGCGTCTCCATCGGCAATCCTTCTTCGAGGATAAATCCACAGGAGAGATAACGTGGGATAGCGCCGCTGACCGCAACGTCATTGGCCGTGCCGCAAATCGCCAGCTTGCCGATATTACCGCCAGGGAAGAACAGCGGGTCGATGACGTAGCTGTCAGTGGAGAAAGCCAGACGATCGCCTTCTGCCATTAATTGCGCCAGGTCAAGACGAGCCTGATCTTCCTGTTCTGCCAGCCACGGATTAGCAAACGCCTCCATAAACAGGCTGTTGATTAATTGCTGCATCGCCTGGCCGCCGCTGCCGTGGGCGAGTTGGATATTATTCACACTTCACTCTCCTGCTGACGATACTGATACCATGCGGCACATGCTCCTTCGGAGGAAACCATAAGTGCGCCGAACGCGGTTTGAGGATTACAGGTGTTACCAAACAGCGGGCATTGATGCGGCTTACATTTGCCGGTCAATACTTCACCACAACGTGCGCGCGGGTCATCGCAAACCTGCTGCGGTGCCGGGCGGAAATGTGCTTCGGCATCGAATCGTTGATAATCCGGCGTCAGGTGCACACCAGAAGATTCAATCACGCCTAAGCCGCGCCATTCGCTGTCGCCATTGACGCAGAAGACGTCAGCAATCGCCTGTTGTGCCAGCAAATTACCCGCATCTGGCACCACTCGCCGGTACTGATTCTCTACCTTGCTGTGGGCCGCTATTTTCTGCTCTACCAGCATCACCACGCCTTGCAGTAGATCAAGTGGTTCGAAACCAGCGACCACCAGAGGACGATGAAAATCGCTGGCGATAAAATTATAGGCGTCGGTGCCAATTACCATACTGACGTGGCCCGGCGCGAGGAACGCGTCGATGCCATTGTCCGGCTGTTCCAGCAAACTGCGCAGCGTGGGGATCAGCGTAATGTGCTGGCAGAAGAAGTAAAAATTCTGCACATTGCGGGCTTTTGCCTGTTGCAGCGTGATTGCGGTGGTCGGCATGGTGGTTTCAAACCCTAAGCCGAAAAACACCACTTTACGAGTAGGGTTCTCCTGCGCCAGTTTCAACGCATCCATTGGCGAGTAGACGATGCGCACATCAGCACCGCGTGCTTTTGCCTGCAACAACGACCCCTGTTTCCCCGGTACGCGCATGGCGTCGCCAAAAGTACAGAAGATGACTTCCGGATGGCTGGCAATCTCCACGCAGGTGTCGATTCTGCCCATCGGCAGTACGCACACCGGGCAACCAGGTCCGTGGATAAACTCAACGTTTTCCGGCAGTAACTGGTCGAGGCCGAATTTAAAAATGGCGTGGGTATGACCACCGCACACTTCCATAATCCGCAGAGGGCGTTCGGCGGTGTAAGAGAGATGTGAAGCACGTTCGCGCAGATGCTCAATTAACTGCATCACCTGTTCCGGCGCGCGATATTCATCAACAAAACGCATTATTTTTCCTCGCCATACAACAGCGCACCGACATCCGGCTCAACATCAAACATATTTTGTAAGGCGTCGAGAGTGTCGCGCGCTTCGGCTTCATTAATTACGCTCATGGCAAAGCCAACGTGAACCAGTACCCACTGGCCCACGCGTGGCTGACCGTTTTCATCGCAGCTGCCGACTAGCGTTAAATCGACATCGCGCTGAATGCCGCAGACGTCGACTTTCGCCAGGTTGCCGTCAATGGTGCGAATCTGGCCAGGAACGCCTATGCACATCGCTGTGCCTCCAGCCAGTTCAGCCACTGGTCCATCCCTTCGCCGCTGGTGGCGGAAATAAGGATGATTTCAATTTCTGGATTGACTTCGCGGGCGCAGGCGATGCACTTCTCAACGTCGAAATTGAGATACGGCAGCAAGTCAACTTTGTTGAGCAGCATCAGCGAGGCGGCGGCAAACATATGCGGATATTTCAGCGGTTTGTCTTCACCTTCGGTAACGGAAAGCACCGCCACTTTGTGTTTTTCACCGAGATCGAAGCTGGCCGGGCATACCAGGTTGCCAACGTTTTCGATAAACAGAATACCGTTATCGTCCAGTGGCAGGCGCGGTGCGGCATCAGCGATCATCTGGGCATCAAGATGGCAGCCTTTACCGGTATTCACTTGAATCGCTGGTGTGCCGGTAGCGCGAATGCGGGCGGCATCGTTCACGGTTTGCTGGTCGCCTTCAATCACTGCACACGGAACGCTGTCTTTCAGGCGCATTAAGGTTTCCGTCAGCAAGGTAGTTTTACCGGAACCAGGGCTGGAAACCAGGTTGAGTACCAACTGATTGCGGGCAGCAAAGCGCGCACGGTTGCGTTCGGCCAGACGGTTGTTTTTGTCCAGCACGTCAATTTCGACTTCCAGCATCCGACGCTGGCTCATACCCGGTGCATGAGTGCCAGCTTCGCCGTGACCATAATGCAGGTCGCCTTCTTCGGTCTGGCTCGGGGTAAATTCAGGCGCTTTAATGCCGGTGATTTTCATCTTCGGCCGTGCCGCCGGGGCAAATGGCGCGCTACGAAACGCGGAATGAGGGTTATGTTCATCACCCTCGATATACAGGTTGCCTTCACCGCAACCGCATGTTGTACACATCGCTCACTCCTGGTCTATTTCTATCCGCCGAATCTGTAAACCGTCGTCTGCCACAATGCGCAGCATGTCGCCATGACACTGTGGACAGCGGCGGACGCGCTGGGTCAGTAGCGTCACATACTGCTGGCATGTTTCACACCAGCACTCGGCCTCTTGTTCTTCGAGGTGCAGTTTACAACCTTCTGCCACGCTGCCGCGGCAAACCAGATCAAAACAAAAGGCAAGAGAGCTGGTTTCGACACAAGAAAATGCGCCAATTTTGAGCCAGACCGCAGTTACGCGTTTTGCGCCGTGCTGTATGGCCTGCTGTTCGATCAATTCCAGTGCCCGCTGGCAGAGGGTTATTTCGTGCATATCGCCTCCCATTAACTGTTGCCCGTGATAAGCAATAATTATGCCAGTGTTGATTATCCCTGATGTGAACAATGTCGATGATGTCGAAATGACACGTCGTCATGGCGTCGAAAGTCGGCTGCCTTATGAAAAGTATATAAATAACAATGAGATAAAAATTGGCACAAAAAATGCTTAAGGCAGGCATCTCTGTTAAACGGGTAACCTGACAATGACTATTTGGGAAATAAGCGAGAAAGCCGATTACATCGCACAGCGGCATCGTCGCCTACAGGACCAGTGGCATATCTACTGCAATTCGCTGGTTCAGGGGATCACGTTATCAAAAGCGCGTCTGCACCACGCCATGAGTTGCGCGCCAGATAAAGAACTCTGTTTCGTACTTTTTGAACATTTTCGCATTTACGTCACCCTGGCGGATGGTTTTAACAGCCACACCATCGAGTACTACGTCGAAACGAAAGACGGCGAAGACAAGCAGCTGATTGCACAGGCTCAGTTAAGCATTGACGGCATGATTGATGGCAAGGTCAACATCCGCAATCGCGAACAGGTTCTGGAACACTATCTCGAAAAAATCGCTGGTGTTTACGACAACTTATACACCGCCATTGAGAACAATACGCCGGTGAATTTAAGCCAACTGGTAAAGGGACAAAGCTCAGCAGCATGAGCTGAGGCTTTGTCCGGTTTGCAGGCATCATGCCTGTTTGGGGATGGGCGTGTCGATGAGTGTCGAAAATGACATTTCATCGGCATGTTTTCGTCAAAAATGACAATCACCTGAGGAATGCCCGGTGAATCGTTTTGTAATTGCTGACTCCACGCTCTGTATCGGCTGCCACACCTGTGAGGCCGCCTGTTCAGAGACGCATCGCCAGCACGGCCTTCAGTCTATGCCGCGCCTGAGAGTGATGCTAAATGATAAAGAATCTGCGCCGCAGCTCTGTCACCACTGTGAAGATGCGCCCTGTGCGGTGGTCTGCCCGGTTAATGCTATCACTCGTGTTGATGGGGCCGTGCAGCTGAATGAAAGCCTGTGCGTAAGCTGCAAACTGTGCGGCATCGCCTGTCCGTTCGGCGCAATCGAATTTTCCGGCAGCCGTCCGCTGGATATTCCTGCAAATGCCAATACCCCGAAAGCGCCACCGGCACCGCCTGCTCCGGCGCGTGTCAGCACATTGCTTGACTGGGTGCCGGGTATTCGCGCGATCGCCGTCAAATGTGACCTTTGTAGCTTTGATGAACAAGGTCCGGCCTGCGTGCGGATGTGCCCAACCAAAGCCCTGCATCTGGTGGATAACACCGATATCGCCCGCGTTAGCAAACGTAAGCGTGAGCTGACCTTTAACACGGACTTTGGCGATCTCACCTTGTTTCAGCAGGCTCAAAGTGGAGAGGCTAAATGAGCGCAATTTCCCTGATCAATAGCGGCGTGGCGTGGTTTGCCGCCGCCGCTGTTCTGGCATTTCTCTTTTCTTTTCATAAGGCACTAAGCGGCTGGATTGCCGGAATTGGCGGCGCGGTGGGTAGCCTGTATACGGCAGCCGCGGGCTTCACTGTGCTGACTGGCGCGGTTGGCGTGAGCGGTGCGCTGTCGCTGGTAAGCTACGATGTGCAAATCTCTCCGCTTAACGCGATTTGGCTGATTACACTCGGCCTGTGCGGTCTGTTTGTCAGCCTCTACAACATTGACTGGCATCGCCACGCGCAGGTGAAGTGCAACGGCTTGCAGATCAATATGTTGATGGCTGCCGCCGTCTGTGCCGTCATCGCCAGCAACATCGGCATGTTCGTGGTAATGGCCGAAGTCATGGCCCTGTGCGCTGTGTTCCTCACCAGCAACAGCAAAGAGGGCAAACTGTGGTTTGCGCTGGGGCGTCTTGGCACTCTGCTGCTGGCGATTGCTTGCTGGCTACTGTGGCAGCGTTACGGCACGCTGGATCTGCGCCTGCTGGATATGCGTGTGCAGCAACTGCCGCTCGGTTCCGATATCTGGCTGCTCGGTGTGATTGGCTTTGGCCTGTTGGCCGGGATTATTCCTCTGCACGGCTGGGTGCCGCAGGCACATGCTAACGCCTCTGCGCCAGCTGCCGCGCTGTTTTCTACGGTGGTGATGAAAATTGGCCTGCTGGGCATTTTAACCCTGTCGCTGCTGGGTGGTAACGCGCCGCTGTGGTGGGGGATCGCGCTGCTGGTGCTCGGCGTGATCACCGCGTTCGTCGGCGGTCTGTATGCGTTGATGGAGCACAACATCCAGCGTCTGCTGGCTTACCACACCCTGGAAAATATCGGCATTATCCTGCTGGGGCTGGGCGCTGGCGTAACGGGTATCGCGCTTGAACAACCGGCGCTGATTGCTCTTGGCCTGGTCGGTGGTCTGTACCATCTGCTTAACCACAGCCTGTTCAAAAGCGTACTGTTCCTCGGGGCGGGGAGCGTCTGGTTCCGTACCGGTCATCGCGATATCGAAAAACTCGGTGGTATTGGCAAGAAAATGCCGGTTATCTCCATCGCTATGTTAGTCGGGCTGATGGCAATGGCTGCGCTGCCGCCGCTGAACGGTTTTGCCGGGGAATGGGTTATCTATCAATCATTCTTCAAACTGAGCAATAGTGGCGCGTTTGTTGCCCGTCTGCTGGGGCCGCTGCTCGCTGTGGGGCTGGCAATTACCGGTGCGCTGGCGGTGATGTGTATGGCGAAAGTCTATGGCGTCACGTTCCTCGGTGCGCCGCGTACCAAAGAAGCCGAAAACGCCACTTGTGCGCCGCTCCTGATGAGCGTCAGCGTGGTGGCACTGGCGATTTGCTGCGTAATTGGCGGTGTTGCTGCGCCGTGGCTGCTGCCGATGCTGTCGGCTGCTGTACCTCTGCCGCTGGAGCCTGCTAACACCACCGTTTCTCAACCAATGATCACATTGCTGCTGATTGCCTGCCCGCTGCTGCCATTCATCATTATGGTGATTTGCAAAGGCGACCGTTTGCCGTCACGTTCCCGCGGTGCGGCCTGGGTGTGCGGCTACGACCACGAAAAATCAATGGTGATTACCGCTCACGGTTTTGCCATGCCGGTTAAACAGGCGTTTGCGCCAGTGCTGAAACTGCGCAAATGGCTGAATCCGGTGTCGCTGGTGCCGGGCTGGCAGTGCGAAGGCAGTGCGTTGCTGTTCCGCCGGATGGCGCTGGTTGAACTGGCGGTACTGGTGGTGATTATTGTTTCACGAGGAGCCTGAGAATGAGTGTTTTATATCCGTTAATTCAGGCGCTGGTGTTATTTGCCGTTGCGCCGCTGCTCTCCGGTATAACCCGCGTGGCGCGCGCCCGCTTGCATAACCGTCGCGGGCCGGGCGTGTTGCAGGAGTATCGCGACATTATCAAACTGCTGGGGCGTCAGAGCGTTGGCCCGGATGCCTCCGGCTGGGTGTTCCGCCTGACGCCGTATGTGATGGTGGGCGTCATGCTGACTATCGCTACTGCGCTGCCGGTGGTGACCGTCGGTTCTCCGCTACCGCAACTGGGCGATTTGATCACCTTACTGTATCTCTTTGCCATCGCGCGTTTCTTCTTTGCCATTTCCGGTCTGGATACCGGTAGCCCGTTTACCGCTATCGGCGCGAGCCGTGAAGCGATGCTTGGCGTGCTGGTCGAGCCGATGTTGCTGCTTGGTCTGTGGGTCGCCGCACAGGTTGCCGGTTCCACCAACATCAGCAACATCACCGACACCGTTTATCACTGGCCGCTGAGTCAGAGCATCCCGCTGGTGCTGGCGCTTTGTGCCTGTGCGTTCGCCACTTTTATCGAAATGGGCAAACTGCCGTTCGACCTGGCGGAAGCCGAGCAGGAGTTGCAGGAAGGTCCGCTCTCTGAGTACAGCGGCAGCGGCTTTGGCGTCATGAAATGGGGTATCAGCCTGAAACAGCTGGTGGTGTTGCAGATGTTCGTCGGGGTGTTTATTCCGTGGGGACAAATGGAAACCTTCACCGCTGGTGGGCTGCTGCTGGCGCTGGTGATTGCCATCGTCAAACTGGTGGTCGGCGTCCTGGTTATCGCGCTATTCGAAAACAGCATGGCCCGTCTGCGTCTTGATATTACTCCGCGCATTACCTGGGCTGGTTTTGGTTTTGCATTTTTAGCGTTCGTCTCCTTGCTGGCGGCGTGATTAAAGAGAGTTTGAGCATGTCTGAAGAAAAATTAGGTCAACATTATCTCGCCGCGCTGAATGAGGCATTTCCGGGCGTCGTGCTGGACCACGCCTGGCAGACCAAAGATCAGCTGACTGTCACCGTGAAGGTGAACTATCTGCCGGAAGTGGTGGAGTTCCTCTACTACAAACAGGGCGGCTGGCTGTCGGTGCTGTTTGGTAACGACGAACGCAAACTGAACGGTCATTACGCCGTTTACTACGTGCTGTCGATGGAGAAGGGCACCAAATGTTGGATTACGGTTCGCGTCGAAGTTGACGCCAACAAACCGGAGTATCCGTCCGTGACGCCACGCGTTCCGGCGGCGGTGTGGGGCGAGCGCGAAGTGCGCGATATGTACGGTTTGATTCCGGTTGGTTTGCCGGATGAACGTCGTCTGGTGCTGCCGGATGACTGGCCGGATGAACTCTACCCGCTACGTAAAGACAGCATGGATTATCGTCAGCGTCCGGCGCCGACCACCGATGCTGAAACCTACGAGTTCATCAACGAACTGGGTGACAAGAAAAACAACGTCGTGCCGATTGGCCCGCTGCACGTCACTTCTGACGAACCGGGTCACTTCCGTCTGTTCGTCGATGGCGAAAACATTATCGACGCCGACTATCGCCTGTTCTACGTCCATCGCGGCATGGAAAAACTGGCGGAAACTCGTATGGGTTACAACGAAGTGACCTTCCTCTCTGACCGTGTGTGCGGGATCTGCGGATTTGCTCACAGCACCGCCTATACCACTTCGGTGGAAAACGCGATGGGTATTCAGGTGCCAGAACGCGCGCAGATGATCCGCGCCATTCTGCTGGAGGTAGAACGCCTGCACTCGCATCTGCTCAACCTCGGCCTGGCCTGTCACTTTACCGGCTTCGACTCCGGCTTTATGCAGTTCTTCCGCGTGCGTGAAACCTCCATGAAAATGGCAGAGATCCTTACCGGTGCGCGTAAAACCTACGGCCTGAACCTGATCGGCGGGATTCGTCGCGATCTGCTGAAAGACGACATGATCCAGACCCGCCAGCTGGCACAACAGATGCGTCGTGAAGTGCAGGAGCTGGTGGATGTGCTGCTGAGCACACCGAACATGGAACAACGCACTGTCGGCATTGGTCGTCTGGACCCGGAAATCGCTCGCGACTTCAGTAACGTTGGCCCGATGGTCCGTGCCAGCGGTCACGCCCGTGATACCCGTGCCGATCACCCGTTTGTTGGTTATGGCCTGCTGCCAATGGAAGTCCACAGCGAGCAGGGCTGCGACGTTATTTCCCGTCTGAAAGTGCGTATCAACGAAGTCTATACCGCGCTGAATATGATCGATTACGGTCTGGATAACCTGCCGGGCGGCCCGCTGATGGTGGAAGGCTTTACCTACATTCCGCACCGTTTCGCGCTGGGCTTTGCCGAAGCGCCGCGCGGCGACGATATCCACTGGAGCATGACCGGCGACAACCAGAAGCTGTACCGCTGGCGCTGCCGTGCCGCGACCTACGCGAACTGGCCGACCCTGCGTTACATGCTGCGCGGCAACACTGTTTCCGATGCGCCGCTGATTATCGGTAGCCTGGACCCTTGCTACTCCTGTACCGACCGCATGACCGTGGTCGATGTGCGTAAGAAGAAGAGCAAAGTGGTGCCGTACAAAGAACTCGAGCGCTACAGCATTGAGCGTAAAAACTCGCCGCTGAAATAAGGAATCGCCATGTTTACCTTTATCAAAAAAGTCATCAAAACCGGCACGGCGACCTCGTCTTATCCGCTGGAGCCGATTGCGGTTGATAAAAACTTCCGTGGTAAGCCAGAGCAGAACCCGCAGCAGTGCATCGGCTGCGCGGCCTGCGTCAATGCCTGCCCGTCAAACGCCTTAACGGTTGAAACTGACCTCGCCACCGGAGAGCTGGCGTGGGAGTTTAATCTCGGGCGCTGCATCTTCTGTGGACGCTGCGAAGAAGTTTGCCCGACGGCGGCGATCAAATTGTCGCAAGAGTACGAACTGGCGGTGTGGAAGAAAGAAGATTTCCTGCAACAGTCCCGCTTCGCGCTGTGCAACTGCCGCGTCTGCAATCGTCCTTTCGCCGTTCAGAAAGAGATCGACTACGCCATTGCGCTGCTTAAGCACAACGGCGACAGCCGCGCGGAAAACCACCGCGAAAGCTTTGAGACTTGCCCGGAATGTAAGCGCCAGAAATGCCTGGTGCCGTCCGACCGTATTGAACTGACTCGCCATATGAAAGAGGCCATCTGATGAGCAATTTATTAGGCCCCCGTGACGCCAACGGCATTCCGGTCCCGATGACGGTGGATGAGTCCATCGCCAGCATGAAGGCGTCGTTACTGAAAAAAATCAAACGTTCTGCCTACGTTTACCGCGTGGACTGCGGCGGCTGCAACGGCTGCGAAATCGAAATTTTTGCCACGCTTTCGCCACTTTTCGATGCAGAACGCTTCGGCATTAAAGTCGTTCCGTCACCGCGTCATGCGGATATTTTACTGTTTACCGGCGCGGTCACCCGTGCAATGCGATCCCCTGCGCTACGTGCGTGGCAGTCCGCGCCGGACCCGAAAATCTGTATCTCCTACGGTGCCTGCGGTAACAGCGGCGGCATTTTCCACGATCTCTACTGCGTGTGGGGCGGTACGGATAAAATCGTCCCGGTAGATGTCTACATCCCTGGCTGCCCGCCAACGCCTGCCGCCACGCTGTACGGCTTTGCAATGGCGCTCGGCCTGCTGGAGCAGAAAATTCACGCCCGTGGGCCGGGTGAACTGGATGACCAACCGGCAGAGATTCTGCATGGCGATATGGTGCAGCCGCTGCGCGTGAAAGTGGATCGCGAAGCACGCCGCCTGGCGGGTTACCGCTACGGTCGTCAGATTGCCGATGACTTCCTGACACAGTTAGGGCAGGGCGAAGAACAGGTTGCACGCTGGCTGGAAGCGGAAAACGATCCGCGTCTGAACGAGATTGTCAGCCATCTGAATCATGTTGTTGAAGAGGCGCGTATCCGATGAGTGAAAAGGTGGTGTTCAGTCAACTGAGCCGTAAATTTATTGATGAGAACGATGCCACGCCCGCCGAGGCGCAGCAGGTGGTCTATTACAGCCTGGCGATTGGTCACCACCTTGGGGTTATCGATTGCCTGGAAGCGGCGCTCACCTGCCCGTGGGATGACTATCTGGCATGGATTGCCACTCTGGAGGCGGGCAGCGAAGCCCGCCGCAAAATGGAAGGCGTGCCGAAATATGGTGAGATCGTCATCGACATTAACCATGTGCCGATGCTGGCCAACGCATTCGATAAAGCCCGGGCAGCGCAAACTTCGCAGCAGAAGGAATGGAGTACAATGCTGTTAAGTATGCTGCATGATATTCATCAGGAAAACGCCATCTATTTGATGGTGAGGAGACTGCGTGACTGACGTTTTACTCTGTGTTGGCAATAGCATGATGGGCGATGATGGCGCAGGTCCGCTGCTGGCGGAAAAGTGCGCCGCCGCGCCGAAAGGCAACTGGGTGGTGATTGACGGCGGTAGCGCACCGGAAAACGACATCGTCGCCATCCGTGAACTGCGCCCTACGCGGTTACTGATTGTCGACGCCACGGATATGGGGTTAAACCCCGGCGAGATCCGCATCATCGACCCGGATGACATCGCCGAAATGTTTATGATGACTACCCATAATATGCCGTTGAATTACCTTATCGACCAGTTGAAAGAAGATATTGGCGAAGTGATTTTTCTCGGCATCCAGCCGGATATCGTCGGCTTTTACTACCCGATGACCCAGCCGATTAAAGATGCGGTAGAAACCGTTTATCAACGACTGGAAGGCTGGGAAGGGAACGGCGGCTTCGCGCAGTTAGCGGTGGAAGAAGAGTAGTTTTTCAGTAAGGAATTCAGGGAATTGAACATCAGAACAGGGATGTGCGCTTTTTTATTGAGCTTAGTGCTGCCTGCACAGGCCACCAGCTTTACCGAATATCTGCCGATGAGTGACGGCGAATATGCGCAAAAGCGGGTGCTGAAACCTCTCCTGACCATGCCTTATGATGCCGAGAAAACCTGGCATTTTATAAAAGTGGGCGTTGCTGGCGTGACGCTTGAGAAGATGCCAAATGAAGAGGATTACTGGCAATTAACCGCTAAAGACCGCGCCGGTAAATCCTGGACGGTGCCTGTTGGTTTGCTGGCAAATATGGCGGGCAAAGGGCAGCTCTATCGCGCCGATCTGGATCGTAACGGCATCCAGGATCTGGTTATCTGGTTGCCAAGTGCCGGTAATGGTCTGGCTCCTTATGCACATTTAATTCTCATGACGTTCACGCGCGAAGGTCGTCCCTGTGTCTTTGAACCCTGGGGATTCTACACCGCAAGCAAAACTGGCGTAGATGATTTGCTGGATTTACAAGGCAATGGTCACACGCAATTGCTGGATATGCAGTTTGATTCCGGTTACTGGCTAACCAGTCTGTATCAGGTAAAAGACGCCAAATGGCAGCGCGTTCACGGCTGGTTTGGCAAGTTAAGTTATCCCGCACTTACGCGTTTTACTTATACCCCCAACCGTAAACTCGTCCTCAAGCCCATCGCCGGACGCGACCCGCAAACGGAAGATCTGGCGCTGACGCAGCGTTGTTTGATAAAGGGGGATGTGCTTGATGGGGTGAATCAGCTCTGATGCCAGCCCCCAGATTGCCCGATGCGCTGCGCTTATCGGGCCTTCCTGGTTCGTGCGACACGTAGGCCGGATAAGGCGTTCACGCCGCATCCGGCACTGTTACTTACTCTAAATCTTCACCGTTACTGGCAATCACTTTTTTATACCACCAGAACGATTTCTTACGCGTGCGCGCCAGCGTACCGTTGCCTGCGTCGTCACGGTCTACGTAGACAAAACCGTAGCGTTTGCTCATTTCACCCGTTGAGGCGGAAACCAAATCAATACAGCCCCAGGTGGTGTAGCCCATCAGCGGAATGCCGTCTGCAATCGCTTCGCCCATTGCGCGGATATGTTCGCGTAAATAGCTGATGCGATAGTCATCGTTAATCTCACCATTAGCAGCAAATTCATCTTTTGCGCCCAGGCCGTTTTCCACCAGAAACAGCGGCTTCTGATAACGGTCGTACATCATGTTCATGGTGATGCGCAGACCGAGCGGATCAATTCCCCAGCCCCAGTCGCTTACCTGTAGATACGGGTTACGCAGCGATTTCACCACGTTCGCCGCACTGCTGTTATTGGCGTTCATCTCCGCCGAGGCGCAGCGCGAGGCGTAATAGCTGAAAGAGACAAAATCGACGGTGTTTTTCAGGATCTCATCATCGCCCGGTGCTTTGTCGATGGTTACCCCTTTTTCGCGGAATACGCGGGCAGAGTAAGCCGGATACGCGCCCCGAGCCTGCACATCGATAAAAAACAGGTTTTCCCGGTCTTTCTCCAGCGCCGCCCAGACATCTTCCGGCTTGCAACTGTAAGGGTAGAAGTTACCGCCCGCCAGCATACAGCCCACCTGATTTTGCGGGTTAACCTCATGGGCGATTTTGGTGGCTAATGCACTGGCAACCAGCTGGTGATGCGCGGCCTGATATTTTACCTGATCCTGATTTTCCCCTTCTTCAAACACCAGACCCGCGCCGGAGAACGGGCTATGCAACATAATGTTGATTTCATTGAAGGTAAGCCAGTATTTCACCAGACCATCAAATGCTTCAAAGCAGGTTCTGGCGTAGCGGCTGAAAAACTCCACCAGCTTGCGGTTACGCCAGGAGCCATATTCGGTGACCAGATGCATCGGCACATCGAAGTGGCACAACGTGACCAGCGGTTCGATACCGTACTTTTTACACTCTTCAAAGACAGAACGATAAAAAGCAATGCCCTGCTGATTGGGCGTGATTTCATCGCCCTGCGGGAAGAGGCGGCTCCAGGCAATTGAGGTACGGAAAACGTTGAATCCCATCTCTGCCATCAGGGCGATATCTTCTTTATAACGATGATAAAAATCCGTCGCCTCATGGCTGGGATAAAACTCGTCATCGCGCAACTGAAAACGTTTTTCCAGCCCCAGTTTCACCGCCATTCGATGCTCGCCATGTGGGATCATATCGACCGTGGTCAGCCCTTTGCCGCCTTCACGGTACGCGCCTTCAGACTGGTTGGCGGCAAGCGCGCCGCCCCATAAAAAACCTTGCGGAAATACTGACATTTTCATCCTCAATTAAGACTTACTTCTTTGGCGACGGTCGGTTGTGCGCTCTGATGCTTTCGCGCCTCGGCAGCCGCTTCCTCAACAGGAATATCCTCAAAGCCGAGCAACAGTGTGAGGATAAACGACAGCACCACCGCCAGCGCCATGACCGCAAACACCCAGACGATGCTCATTGGATTCGCCGGATCGAAGAACTGCACGCTGGTAAATAGCCCCGGCGCTGCCATTGAGTGGCTGGCAAGCCCCGCCATACCGGCAACCGCGCCGCAAATAAAACCGCTGATAAGACTGGCGATAAGCGGACGTTTCAGGCGAAGAGCCACGCCGTATAACGCCGGTTCGGAAATCCCCGCCATAATGGCTGATGCCGCCGCTGCCAGCGCCGTCTGGCGCAGTTCCGGGTTTTTCGTTTTCCACGCCACCGCCAGTGATGAACCGCCCAGCGACAGGTTAGCGCCGATCTCTGACGGCATGACCATCCCTTCTTTGCCGGTTTCGGCAATGGTCTGAATGATGGTTGGCGTAAAGACGCGGTGCATCCCGGTCATTACCAGCAGAGGCCACAGCGCGCCCATAATGGCGACTGAAAGCCAGCCCAGATAACCATGAATGGTGTAAACCAGCGCCGAAATGGCGCTACCGATCCAGATACCAATCGGGCCAATCAGCAGGATTGCCAGCGGTGCGGCAATCAACACAATCAGCATTGGCTTGAGGAAGTTTTTGGTCACCGCCGGTGTAATGCTGTCCACCCAGCGTTCGATATATGACAGGCACCAGGTCATCACCAGCGCCGGGATCACTGTGTAGGTGTATTTCACCGCGGTGACCGGGATCAGGGCAAATTCGACATGTTCACCCTGGGCCGCTTTCGCCATCAGTTCAATAAAACTCGGATGTACCAGCACACCCGCGATGGCAATCGCCAGCGACATATTGGTTTTAAATTTGATGGCGGCCGAAGCCGCGACCATTAGCGGCAGGAAGAAGAAAGCACCGTCACCAATCACATTCAGAATGGTTAAGGTCGGCGATCCTTTTGTCAGCACGCCGCTCATCTCGAGGATCATCGCCAGCAGTTTGACCATCGATCCGCCGATAATCGCCGGGATCAGCGGTGACATGGTGCCGATCAGCGCATCAAGGATCCCCGCACCAATGCGACGCAGCGTGAGTTTGGGTTTACCCACGGGCTGTGCGGGCTGCATATCTCCCGGCAGCAGGCTGACGACTTCCTGAAAGGCTTGTGAAACGGTATTGCCGATAATCACCTGACACTGGTTGTCACTACGTACCACGCCGAGCACGCCGGGGATGGTTTTTAACGTCGGGCTGTCGATAAGCGCATCATCTTTGATAACAAAGCGCAAACGCGTCATACAGTGCGTGACCGCCGAGATGTTATCAACGCCGCCCAGTGCCGCTATCACCGAGCGTGCCAGCGCCGCATAATTTTTGGCCATCGGATTTTATCCTGTTATCAGTAGGGTAGATGAAGTTGTTATCAGTCGACGTGACGGAAAAATGCCGATGCTGAAACGGAATTAAGAAACCGGTTTCACAAAATCATGAATAGTTGTCAAAAAATAAGCAAGAGAGTGAATTGTTCATTTTTTATATTTGTGAAACCGGTCACCTGAATATTTTTCCCGCCGATTGCGCAAGGACAATCGGCAAACGGTGCAGTACACTGCGTTGATTGCGTGTAAAGGGATGAAAATGATGACGACGATGCTGGAAGTGGCGAAGCGCGCCGGGGTTTCAAAAGCGACCGTTTCCCGCGTGCTTTCAGGTAATGGCTACGTCAGCCAGGAGACTAAAGATCGCGTGTTTCAGGCGGTAGAAGAGAGCGGTTACCGCCCAAACTTGCTGGCGCGCAATCTGTCGGCGAAGAGTACTCAGACGCTGGGGCTGGTAGTGACCAACACGCTTTACCACGGCATTTATTTTAGTGAATTACTCTTTCATGCCGCGCGAATGGCGGAAGAGAAAGGGCGACAGTTGCTATTGGCAGATGGTAAACACAGCGCCGAAGAAGAGCGCCAGGCGATTCAGTATCTGCTGGATTTGCGCTGCGACGCCATCATGATTTACCCGCGTTTTTTAAGCGTGGATGAGATCGATGACATCATTGACGCGCACAGTCAGCCGATAATGGTGCTTAATCGCCGCCTGCGCAAAAACAGCAGCCATAGCGTCTGGTGCGATCATAAACAGACCAGCTTTAACGCCGTGGCAGAGTTGATAAACGCCGGACATCAGGAGATTGCTTTCCTTACCGGCTCGATGGATTCTCCCACCAGCATTGAACGTCTTGCCGGATATAAAGACGCGCTGGCGCAGCATGGTATTGCGCTCAATGAAAAACTTATCGCTAACGGTAAATGGACGCCCGCCAGCGGGGCCGAAGGGGTAGAAACGTTGCTCGAACGTGGGGCTAAATTTAGCGCGTTAGTTGCCAGTAACGACGATATGGCGATAGGTGCGATGAAAGCGTTACACGAGCGCGGCGTAGCGGTGCCAGAGCAGGTGTCAGTTATCGGATTCGATGATATCGCAATTGCCCCCTACACCGTTCCGGCGCTCTCCAGCGTAAAAATTCCGGTAACAGAGATGATTCAGGAAATTATTGGACGGCTGATTTTTATGCTCGATGGCGGGGATTTCTCACCGCCGAAAACCTTCAGCGGAAAACTGATCCGCCGCGACTCACTCATTGCTCTTTCGCGATAAACATTGTCATCACATGTCATCGTCACTAGTGTCGATGACATCGTTTTTCCTGCATCACAGAATTTAATTTCCTTAAATAACAGTAAATTAAAAACTGGCATGATTTGTGAATGTATCGGCGCATTAACTGTCATTGCTGGAGAATTTGATGAACCGTTTCATCATTGCTGACGCGAGTAAATGTATTGGTTGCCGTACCTGTGAAGTAGCGTGCGTGGTTTCTCATCAGGAAAATCAGGACTGTGCATCGCTGACCCCGGAAACATTTTTACCGCGTATCCATGTCATTAAAGGTGTGAACATTTCCACGGCGACAGTTTGCCGTCAGTGTGAAGATGCACCGTGCGCTAACGTCTGCCCGAATGGTGCTATCAGCCGTGATAAAGGGTTTGTTCATGTCATGCAGGAACGTTGTATTGGTTGCAAAACCTGCGTTGTGGCTTGCCCGTATGGCGCGATGGAAGTGGTGGTACGTCCGGTGATTCGCAACAGCGGCGCGGGGCTGAATGTACGGGCTGACAAAGCTGAAGCCAATAAATGCGACCTGTGCAACCATCGTGAAGACGGCCCGGCGTGTATGGCGGCTTGCCCGACCCATGCGCTGATTTGTGTCGATCGTAATAAACTTGAACAACT
Organism: Escherichia sp. E14V7; assembly: GCF_004212225.1. Lineage (NCBI taxonomy): Bacteria > Pseudomonadati > Pseudomonadota > Gammaproteobacteria > Enterobacterales > Enterobacteriaceae > Escherichia > Escherichia sp. E14V7. The sequence goes on along the minus strand of NZ_RHJJ01000011.1, from coordinate 19,682 downwards.
GAGCGCAGAAAAACGTCGCCGTACGGCGCTGATGTTCTAAAAATCTTACAGAACTGTTCTGGCATCAAAGGAATTCCCGGAAATATTCGTAGAATACGGAGCGGGCGGTATCGCCGACCTGTGACTGCCGGATGCGACGCTGTCGTGTCCGGCTGGACGGGTTACGCAATTCATGATGGCGGGAATAACTCAATGGCAAAAAACACATCTTGCGGTGTCCAACTGCGTATTCGTGGCAAAGTGCAGGGCGTCGGTTTTCGTCCGTTTGTCTGGCAGCTGGCACAGCAATTAAATCTTCACGGCGATGTCTGTAATGACGGCGATGGCGTAGAAGTCCGGCTGCTGGAAGACCCGGAAACGTTTCTTGTTCAATTGCATCAGCACTGCCCGCCGCTGGCGCGTATTGATAGCGTCGAGCGTGAGCCGTTTATCTGGTCACAACTGCCCACCGAGTTCACCATCCGCCAGAGCGCAGGCGGCGCCATGAATACGCAAATTGTTCCCGATGCCGCCACTTGCCCTGCTTGCCTTGTCGAAATGAATACCCCAGGCGAACGGCGTTATCGTTATCCGTTTATCAACTGTACTCACTGTGGCCCGCGTTTCACCATTATTCGCGCGATGCCTTACGACCGCCCGTTTACCGTGATGGCGGCGTTTCCGCTATGTCCGGCCTGTGATAAAGAGTACCGCGACCCGCTCGATCGTCGCTTCCACGCCCAGCCGGTGGCCTGCCCGGAGTGTGGCCCACATCTTGAATGGGTAAGTCATGGTGAACATGCGGAACAAGAGGCGGCATTACAGGCAGCTATCGCACAGTTAAAAATGGGCAACATTGTTGCCATCAAAGGGATTGGCGGATTTCATCTTGCCTGCGATGCACGTAACAGTAACGCGGTGGCGACACTGCGGGCGCGCAAACATCGCCCGGCGAAACCGCTGGCGGTCATGTTGCCAGTGGCTGACGGTTTACCAGACGCTGCGCGCCAGTTGCTTACCACGCCCGCCGCGCCGATTGTGCTGGTGGATAAAAAATACGTTCCTGAGCTTTGTGATGATATCGCCCCTGACCTTAACGAAGTCGGGGTAATGTTGCCCGCGAACCCGCTCCAGCATTTGCTGTTACAGGAACTGCAATGCCCGCTGGTGATGACCTCTGGCAACCTGAGCGGTAAACCACCGGCTATCAGCAACGCACAGGCGCTGGCGGATTTGCAGGGCATTGCCGACGGATTCTTGATACATAACCGCGACATTGTGCAGCGGATGGATGATTCGGTGGTGCGCGAAAGCGGCGAAATGCTGCGCCGTTCGCGGGGGTATGTGCCGGATGCGCTGGCTTTGCCTCCGGGCTTTAAAAATGTTCCGCCTGTGCTGTGTCTCGGCGCGGATCTGAAAAATACCTTCTGCCTGGTGCGCGGTGAACAAGCGGTGTTGAGTCAGCATCTGGGCGATTTAAGTGACGATGGCATCCAGATGCAGTGGCGCGAAGCGTTACGCCTGATGCAAAACATCTACGATTTCACTCCGCAATACGTTGTGCATGACGCGCATCCGGGCTATGTCTCCAGCCAGTGGGCGCGCGAAATGAATCTGCCGATGCAAACGGTGCTGCATCATCATGCCCACGCAGCGGCGTGTCTGGCAGAACATCACTGGCCGCTGGATGGCGGTGATGTCATTGCTTTGACGCTCGACGGTATTGGTATGGGGGAGAACGGCGCTTTATGGGGGGGCGAGTGCTTGCGGGTGAACTATCGCGAATGCCAGCACCTGGGCGGCTTGCCTGCAGTGGCGCTTCCGGGGGGCGATTTGGCGGCGAAGCAGCCGTGGCGAAACCTGCTGGCGCAGTGCCTGCGCTTTGTGCCGGAGTGGCAGAATTACTCTGAAACAGCAAGTGTGCAACAGCAAAACTGGAGCGTGCTGGCGCGGGCCATTGAGCGTGGAATTAACGCGCCGCTGGCGTCATCGTGTGGACGTTTGTTCGATGCCGTAGCGGCGGCGCTGGGCTGTGCGCCAGCCACGTTAAGTTATGAAGGTGAAGCGGCTTGCGCCCTCGAGGCGCTGGCGGCTTCGAGCCAGGGAGTGACGCATCCGGTGACGATGCCGCTGGTGGACAATCAACTGGATCTCGCCACTTTCTGGCAGCAGTGGCTGAACTGGCAGGCACCGGTTAATCAACGCGCGTGGGCGTTTCATGATGCGCTGGCGCAGGGTTTTGCCGCGTTGATGCGTGAGCAGGCCACGATGCGCGGTATCACTACGCTGGTATTTAGCGGCGGGGTTATTCATAACCGTTTGCTGCGTGCACGTCTGGCGCATTATCTCGCTGATTTCACATTGCTCTTCCCGCAGAGTTTACCGGCGGGTGATGGCGGTTTGTCTCTGGGGCAGGGGGTTATTGCTGCGGCGCGTTGGTTAGCGGGTGAACTCCAGAACGGATAAAGCGTGTTGCATTTGGACACCCTTGCCGGATGCGGCGTAAATGCCTTATCCGGCTTACATATGCGCTCCCCGTAGGTCGGATAAGACGCGCCAGCGTCGCATCCGACATTTTAGGCACAGTAGCCCACCTACACCGGCAACGTTTTCAACAATCCAAATGCCTCTTTCATCCGATCCTCACTGACCACAAAGGCGCGAAGCTGGTCAGCATCGTCAACGCCGCGCGCCACCATTCCCTGGCTTTCGGTATTAATCTGCCAGTGTAAATCCTGACGCTGGGTTTCGCCTGCCAGATGCAGCGGTAATTCCGGCGTTTTGATTTTCACCAGCATCGCCGGGAGTTTCAGCGGCGTGTTATTGCCGAGAAGATTTTTTGCCAGCACCATCGCGCTAAGTTGAATCGGCTGGAGGAACGGCAATACCTGACCGTTAATTTCCGCGCAATCGCCCAGCGCGTAAATATCGGCATTACGGGTTTGCAGATAACTGTCGACGCAAACGCCGCGATTAATCGTCAGCCCGGCGCGTCGTGCCAGGGCGGTTTCCGGGCGCAGTCCGGTGGCGGTAATTACCGCATCCACTTCGATGCTACGCTGGCGGTCCAGCGTTGCCAGAATGCCAGAATCCGTTTTTTCCAGCCCCTGCAACTGAGATTTCAACAGCAGATGAACGCCCATCTCCGTCAACCGATGCTGCAAGCGGCTGCTTACTTCCGGTGGCATTAACGACGCCAGAATACTGGCAGCGTTGTCGATTAGCGTGACTGCTTTGCCTGCCCGACAAAAATCCATCGCCAGTTCGCTACCAATCAAGCCACCGCCAACAATCAACACGCGTCGGGCATCCCGCAGTTGCGTTTCACAGGCGCGATACTCTTGCTGACTATTTAACGTCAGCATTAACTCACGCCCAGGCACTGGCGGGACAAAGGCACTGGCACCGGTTGCCAGCACCAGCTTGTCGTATTGCCACTGATTATTCTGGCTTTTCACCACATGGGCTTCGGCATCGATATCCGTCACCCAGGTGTGCGGAAACAGGCGCAGATTAAACTGCTCGGCAAATTCACCTGCCGTCTGGCGGGTAAGGTCGTCGGCACGTTGCCCCTGGCTTATAACATGGCTGAGATCAGGTTTGTTGTACTCATCCATGCTGTCGGCGGCAATCAGGGTTAATGGAATAGTGGCGTCCTGTTTGCGAATATTTTTCACCAGTTGGCGGGCGGCGAAGCCCGAACCAATGATCACAATGCCGTTGCTCATTTTGCCTCCGATGCCAGTTCGTCAAAGACGTCTTTGCCGAGGGAGCATTCCGGGCAGAGGAAGTTATCCGGAACTTCACTCCACGGCGTTCCCGGTGCAACGTCCTGCATTGGCTCGCCTTTTGCCGGATCGTAAATCCACTGACAGACGCTGCACTGCATCCGTGGGCCGAGGTCAGCCGTCGTGGTGGCAGAGGTTTCTTCTTTAACCACCGTATTCACCGTGCTCTGCGGCAGCGGCGCGAGCGCCCACTGACGGGCGATTTCGCGACCGTGTTCACGGCATAACTCCAGAGCGTCCTGGTCCGGTCGCCATTTGGCTTTCAGGCTAAGCGACATTTCGAAACCCGCATCCTGCAGGCGCGTGGAAAGACGATCCACCGCACCGCCGCTCCAGCCGTGAGAGCCGAAAGCACTGGCGCGTTTGTTACGGAAGCGTAATCCGGTCATCTCCTCCACCAGCCCGGCGATTTTCGGCATCATCACGTTATTCATCGTCGAAGTGCCGACCAGCACGCCTTTTGAGCGGAAGACATTGGTCAGGATTTCGTTTTTATCGCTTCGGGCGACGTTGAAAATTTTCACCGCCACGCGTGGGTCGGTTTCCGCAATCCCCTGGGCGATAGCGTCAGCCATCATGCGGGTGTTATTCGACATGGTGTCGTAGAAAATGGTGATTCTGTCTTCCTGATAATCTGCTGCCCATTTCAGGTACAGCTCGACAATTTGCGTCGGGTTATCGCGCCATACCACGCCGTGGGAAGTGGCTATCATATCGACTGGTAAGTTAAAGCCCAGGATCTCGGTAATTTTCGGCGTTACCAGGCGGCTGAACGGCGTCAGGATATTGGCGTAGTAACGCTGGCACTGCTCGAAAAGCTCCGTCTGATCCACTTCATCGTTGAACAGATGCTCGTCACAGTAGTGCTGACCGAAAGCATCGTTACTGAACAGCACCGCGTCGCCTGTCAGGTAAGTCATCATGCTGTCCGGCCAGTGCAGCATTGGTGTTTCGACAAAAATGAGCTGTTTGCCGTTGCCGATATCCAGCGTGTCGCCAGTTTTCACCACATTAAAATTCCACTCCGGATGATGGTGATGACCATTTATCGAGTCGATAGCGTTGGCAGTACAGTAGATCGGCGTATCGGGAATTTGCGCCATCAGTTCGGTCAGCGCCCCAGCGTGGTCCTCTTCTGCATGGTTAATCACGATGTAATCGATATCCGCCAGATCGATTTCATTACGCAGGTTCTGCACAAATTCGCGGCTGAATTTATGGTCGACGGTGTCGATCAGCACGTTTTTTTCTTCGCGGATGAGGTAGCTGTTGTAACTGCTGCCGCGCAGCGTTTTATATTCCGTGCCGTGAAAATCACGCACTTCCCAGTCACGTTGACCAACCCAATGAATGTTATTTTTCACCACAATAGACATAGCAACCTCAATTTATTCAGCGTGTTCTAAAAAGATGTCTTGCTAATTGCAGATTGCGTGCCAGTTTTTTATCTGATTGTTTTTACTCTATAAATAAAATTATGCTCATTAATGAGTAGTCAAAATGACTATCAATCAAATGGTCGATATGACAATATCTATAGTCAAATTGACAGTGAGGCAAAGATGAGTTTTTCCGTTGATGTGCTGGCGAATATCGCCATCGAATTGCAGCGTGGGATTGGTCATCAGGATCGTTTTCAGCGCCTGATCACCACGCTGCGTCAGGTGCTGGAGTGCGATGCGTCTGCGTTGCTACGTTACGACTCGCGGCAGTTTATTCCGCTTGCCATCGACGGGCTGGCTAAGGATGTACTCGGTAGACGCTTTGCGCTGGAAGGTCATCCACGGCTGGAAGCGATTGCCCGCGCGGGTGATGTGGTGCGTTTTCCCGCAGACAGCGAATTGCCCGATCCCTATGACGGTTTGATTCCAGGGCAGGAGAGTCTGAAGGTTCACGCCTGTGTTGGTCTGCCGTTGTTTGCCGGACAAAACCTGATCGGCGCACTGACGCTCGACGGGATGCAGCCCGATCAGTTCGATGTTTTCAGCGACGAAGAGTTACGGCTGATTGCTGCGCTGGCGGCGGGAGCGTTAAGCAATGCGTTGCTGATTGAGCAACTGGAAAGCCAGAATATGCTGCCAGGCGATGCCGCGCCGTTTGAAGCGGTGAAACAGACGCAGATGATCGGTCTGTCGCCAGGTATGACGCAATTGAAAAAAGAGATTGAGATTGTGGCGGCGTCCGATCTCAACGTCCTGATCAGCGGTGAGACGGGAACCGGTAAGGAGCTGGTGGCGAAAGCGATTCATGAAGCCTCGTCAAGGGCGGTGAATCCGCTGGTCTATCTCAACTGTGCCGCACTGCCGGAAAGTGTGGCGGAAAGTGAACTGTTCGGGCATGTGAAAGGAGCGTTTACTGGCGCTATCAGTAACCGCAGCGGGAAGTTTGAAATGGCGGATAACGGCACGCTGTTTCTGGATGAGATCGGCGAGTTGTCGTTGGCATTGCAGGCCAAGCTGCTGAGGGTGTTGCAGTATGGCGATATTCAGCGCGTTGGCGATGACCGCAGTTTGCGGGTCGATGTGCGCGTGCTGGCTGCGACTAACCGCGACTTACGCGAAGAGGTGCTGGCAGGGCGATTTCGCGCCGACTTGTTTCATCGCCTGAGCGTGTTTCCACTTTCGGTGCCGCCGCTGCGTGAGCGGGGCGATGACGTCATTCTGCTGGCAGGGTATTTCTGTGAGCAGTGTCGTTTGCGGCTGGGGCTTTCCCGCGTGGTATTAAGTGCCGGAGCGCGAAAATTACTGCAACACTATAATTTTCCGGGAAATGTGCGCGAACTGGAACATGCTATTCATCGGGCGGTAGTGCTGGCGAGAGCCACTCGCAGCGGCGATGAAGTGATTCTTGAGGCGCAACATTTTGCTTTTCCTGAGGAGGCATTGCCGCCGCCAGAAGTGATGACAACGCCCGTCGTTAAGCAAAATCTGCGTGAAGCGACAGAAGCGTTCCAGCGTGAAACCATTCGCCAGGCACTGGCACAAAATCATCACAACTGGGCTGCCTGTGCGCGAATGCTGGAAACTGACGTCGCCAACCTGCATCGGTTGGCGAAACGTCTGGGATTGAAGGATTAAATAATCCCGGCCTGATAGAAATCCTGCAGGTTAATTGCGCCGGTGAGTTTGCCGTTTTCATCCACCACCGGTGCGGCAGTGATTTTGCGCTTCATCAGAACTTCTTTGGCGTCGATGGCGCGACTTTGTGCCTGTAATGTGGTGCCGCCTGTCGTCATCGCTTCATTCACTGGTGTGGTGAGTGCGCCGCCGCCTACCAGCCAGCGACGTAAATCACCGTCGGTAAAGACGCCTTTCACCAGTCGTTGATCATCGCACACTGCCACCAGACCTAAACCGGTGCGGCTAAGTTCCTGCATCGCATCCATCACGCTGGCGGTTAACGCTACCTGCGGGATGGCGTCATCACGGCGCATCAGATGATGCACTTTATTCAGCAAGCGAGCGCCCAGTGCCCCAGCTGGGTGGGAGCGGGCAAAATCTTCTTCATTAAATCCGCGCGCCTGCATGACCGCCATCGCCAGCGCGTCACCCATCATCAGGGTATTGACGGTGCTGGAGGTCGGCGCAAGGTGCATCGGACAGGCTTCGCGTTCTACGGAGATATCCAGCACCGCTTTCGCCGCGAGTCCCAGCGGTGACGTCGGTTTGCCGGTCATCGCCAGCAGCGCGATAGATTTGTCTTCCAGACGCGGAATAATGAGATCCAGTTCCTTCGCGCCACCGGAGTAAGAGATAAACAGCATCACATCGCGGCTTTCGAGCATCCCCAGATCGCCGTGCAGTGCTTCTGCCGGATGGACAAAAAAAGCCGGTGTGCCGGTGCTGGCAAGTGTTGCGGCGATTTTCTTACCAATGTGGCCCGATTTGCCAATTCCCGAAACCACCACTTTGCCTTCGCAGTGCAGGATGATATTGGCGGCGCGAACAAAATCATCGCCCAGACGTTCCGGTAAACGGCTTGCTTCCTGCAACTCCAGTATTAACGTCTGACGTCCCGCGTTCAGTAGTGCTTCACTCATTGCTCTCTCCGGTTAAGGTCCATTTATTTATTCCAGCCAGGGATTGATGGCCGGAATGAGCGCTCATTATCCAGCGCTATGGGAAGGGAAACAACATATGTGAATTTAGTTACAACATACTTTAAGAAAAAATATGAACTGAAAGAAGAGACTAAAGAGAAATTGAGTGCCGAAAACAGACTACCGCTTCCTTGTGCGGGGCGGGATGCTTTACCATACTTGCCCCTGGTTGAATCTGTTAAATGGACTCCTCATGTTCAAGCATCGTTATGTAACATTGCTTCCCCTTTTTGTGTTACTTGCCGCCTGTAGCAGCAAGCCAAAACCGACTGAGACAACCACCGGAACGCCGTCCGGCGGCTTCCTGCTTGAGCCGCAGCACAATGTGATGCAGATGGGCGGAGATTTCGCCAATAACCCCAATGCGCAGCAGTTCATCGACAAAATGGTGAACAAACACGGTTTCGATCGTCAGCAATTGCAGGAAATTCTCTCTCAGGCGAAACGTCTGGATTCGGTACTGCGGCTGATGGATAACCAGGCACCAACCACATCGGTGAAACCGCCATCCGGTCCTAACGGCGCATGGCTGCGTTATCGCAAAAAATTTATTACGCCGGATAACGTGCAGAACGGCGTGGTTTTCTGGAATCAGTATGAAGATGCGCTGAATCGCGCGTGGCAGGTGTATGGCGTACCGCCGGAAATTATCGTCGGGATTATCGGCGTTGAAACCCGCTGGGGGCGCGTGATGGGGAAAACCCGCATCCTCGATGCGCTGGCAACGCTGTCATTTAACTACCCACGCCGCGCGGAGTATTTCTCTGGCGAGCTGGAAACTTTCCTGCTGATGGCGCGTGATGAGCAGGACGATCCGCTCAATCTGAAAGGTTCCTTTGCCGGTGCGATGGGCTACGGACAGTTTATGCCGTCGTCTTACAAACAATATGCGGTAGATTTCAGCGGCGACGGGCATATCAACCTGTGGGATCCGGTTGATGCTATTGGTAGTGTGGCGAACTATTTCAAAGCGCACGGCTGGGTTAAAGGTGATCAGGTTGCGGTGATGGCAAACGGCCAGGCCCCAGGCTTGCCAAATGGTTTCAAAACCAAGTACAGCATTTCTCAGCTTGCTGCGGCAGGTTTAACGCCACAGCAGTCGCTGGGCAACCATCAACAGGCCAGCCTGCTGCGTCTGGATGTTGGAACAGGTTATCAGTACTGGTACGGTCTGCCAAACTTCTACACCATTACCCGTTATAACCACAGCACCCATTACGCAATGGCGGTCTGGCAGTTAGGACAAGCCGTGGCGCTGGCGCGCGTACAGTAACTATCTGCAAGAGGGAGGCGTGAGCTTCCCTCTGGCTAATCAGCTTTTTTCTGAATCCTCCTCGTAAAATTGCAACGCCAACACCATCTTCCTGACGAAAGTGCTATCTTGTCCGGCATAAATTTTTGACTGACAGAGGTTGTGATGACTGACAGTGAACTGATGCAGTTAAGCGAGCAGGTAGGGCTGGCGCTGAAATCCCGTGGTGCAACCGTAACAACAGCCGAGTCTTGTACTGGCGGTTGGGTAGCGAAAGTGATTACCGATATTGCCGGCAGTTCCGCCTGGTTTGAACGCGGATTTGTCACCTACAGTAACGAAGCCAAAGCGCAGATGATCGGCGTACGCGAAGAGACGCTGGCGCAGCATGGTGCGGTGAGTGAACCTGTTGTGGTGGAAATGGCGATAGGCGCACTGAAAGCGGCTCGTGCTGATTATGCGGTTGCTATCAGTGGCATCGCCGGACCGGATGGCGGCAGCGAAGAGAAGCCTGTCGGCACCGTCTGGTTTGCTTTTGCCACAGCCCGCGGCGAAGGCATTACCCGCCGGGAATGCTTTAGCGGCGACCGCGATGCCGTGCGTCGTAAGGCGACGGCTTATGCCTTAAATACGCTGCGGCAACAATTTCTACAAAATACTTGATACTGTATGACTATACAGTATAATTGCTTCAACAGAACATATTGACTATCCGGTATTACCCGGCATGACAGGAGTAAAAATGGCTATCGACGAAAACAAACAGAAAGCGTTGGCGGCAGCACTGGGCCAGATTGAGAAACAATTTGGTAAAGGCTCCATCATGCGCCTGGGTGAAGACCGTTCCATGGATGTGGAAACCATCTCTACTGGTTCGCTTTCACTGGATATCGCGCTCGGAGCAGGTGGTCTGCCGATGGGCCGTATCGTCGAAATCTACGGACCGGAATCTTCCGGTAAAACCACGCTGACGCTGCAGGTGATTGCCGCTGCCCAGCGCGAAGGTAAAACCTGTGCGTTTATCGATGCTGAACACGCGCTGGACCCAGTCTATGCACGTAAATTGGGTGTCGATATCGACAACCTGCTGTGCTCCCAGCCGGACACCGGCGAGCAGGCACTGGAAATCTGTGACGCTCTGGCGCGTTCTGGCGCAGTAGACGTTATCGTCGTTGACTCCGTGGCGGCACTGACGCCGAAAGCGGAAATCGAAGGCGAAATCGGCGACTCTCACATGGGCCTTGCGGCACGTATGATGAGCCAGGCGATGCGTAAGCTGGCGGGTAACCTGAAGCAGTCCAACACGCTGCTGATCTTCATCAACCAGATCCGTATGAAAATTGGTGTGATGTTCGGTAATCCGGAAACCACTACCGGTGGTAACGCGCTGAAATTCTACGCCTCTGTTCGTCTCGACATCCGTCGTATCGGTGCGGTGAAAGAGGGCGAAAACGTAGTGGGTAGCGAAACCCGCGTGAAAGTGGTGAAGAACAAAATTGCAGCGCCGTTTAAACAGGCTGAATTCCAGATCCTCTACGGTGAAGGCATCAACTTCTACGGCGAACTGGTTGACCTGGGCGTGAAAGAGAAGCTGATCGAGAAAGCTGGCGCGTGGTACAGCTACAAAGGTGAGAAGATCGGCCAAGGTAAAGCGAATGCGACTGCCTGGCTGAAAGATAACCCGGAAACCGCGAAAGAGATCGAGAAGAAAGTACGTGAGCTGCTGCTGAGCAACCCGAACTCAACGCCGGATTTCTCTGTAGATGACAGCGAAGGCGTAGCAGAAACTAACGAAGATTTTTAATCGTCTTGTTTGATACTCAAGGGGCGCATCTGCGACTCTGAGACGGATGACAACCGCAAAATTGCCTGATGCGCTACGCTTATCAGGCCTACATGTTCTCTGCAATGTATTGAAGTTGCACGGTTTGTAGGACGGATAAGGCGCTCACGCCGCATCCGGCATGAACAACGCCACTTTGTCAGCAAAACCTGGGTCGCATCTGCGGCCCTTTTGCTTTTTAAGTTTTAAGGATATGCCATGACAGAATCAACGTCCCGTCGCCCGGCATATGCTCGCCTGTTGGATCGAGCGGTACGCATTCTGGCGGTGCGCGATCACAGTGAGCAAGAACTGCGACGTAAACTCGCGGCACCGATTATGGGCAAAAATGGCCCGGAAGAGATTGATGCCACGGCAGAAGATTACGAGCGCGTTATTGCCTGGTGCCATGAACATGGCTATCTCGATGACAGCCGATTTGTGGCGCGCTTTATCGCCAGCCGTAGCCGCAAAGGTTATGGACCTGCGCGTATCCGTCAGGAACTGAATCAGAAAGGTATTTCCCGCGAAGCGACAGAAAAAGCGATGCGTGAATGTGACATCGACTGGTGCGCACTGGCGCGCGATCAGGCGACGCGAAAATATGGCGAACCTTTGCCAACTGTCTTTTCAGAAAAAGTTAAGATCCAGCGTTTTCTGCTCTATCGTGGCTATCTGATGGAAGATATCCAGGAGATTTGGCGAAATTTTGCCGACTGAACGCATACGGTATTTTACTTCCCAGTCAAGAAAACTTATCTTATTCCCACTTTTCAGTTACCAGCCCGGCGGTTAAGACTCGCTGTAGCTGGTGGCGATATTTCGTTAGCTTGATTTCAGGATAATTATGAGCAAGAGCACCGCTGAGATCCGTCAGGCGTTTCTCGACTTTTTCCATAGTAAGGGACATCAGGTAGTTGCCAGCAGCTCCCTGGTACCCCATAACGACCCAACTTTGTTGTTTACCAACGCCGGGATGAACCAGTTCAAGGATGTCTTCCTTGGGCTCGACAAGCGTAATTATTCCCGCGCTACCACTTCCCAACGCTGCGTGCGTGCGGGTGGTAAACACAACGACCTGGAAAACGTCGGTTACACCGCGCGTCACCATACCTTCTTCGAAATGCTGGGCAACTTCAGCTTCGGCGACTATTTCAAACACGATGCCATTCAGTTTGCATGGGAACTGCTGACCAGCGAAAAATGGTTTGCCCTGCCGAAAGAGCGTCTGTGGGTTACCGTCTATGAAAGCGACGACGAAGCCTACGAAATCTGGGAAAAAGAAGTAGGGATCCCGCGCGAACGTATTATTCGCATCGGCGATAACAAAGGTGCGCCATACGCATCTGACAACTTCTGGCAGATGGGTGACACTGGTCCGTGCGGCCCGTGCACCGAAATCTTCTACGATCACGGCGACCACATTTGGGGTGGCCCTCCGGGAAGCCCGGAAGAAGACGGTGACCGCTACATTGAGATCTGGAACATCGTCTTCATGCAGTTCAACCGCCAGGCAGATGGCACGATGGAACCGCTGCCGAAGCCGTCTGTAGATACCGGTATGGGTCTGGAGCGTATTGCCGCCGTGCTGCAACACGTAAACTCCAACTATGATATCGACCTGTTCCGTACGCTGATTCAGGCGGTGGCTAAGGTGACTGGCGCGACCGATCTGAGCAATAAATCGCTGCGCGTTATCGCTGACCACATTCGTTCTTGTGCGTTCCTGATCGCGGATGGCGTAATGCCGTCCAACGAAAACCGTGGTTATGTACTGCGTCGTATCATTCGTCGCGCAGTGCGTCACGGCAATATGCTGGGCGCGAAAGAAACCTTCTTCTACAAACTGGTTGGTCCGCTGATCGACGTTATGGGCTCTGCGGGTGAAGACCTGAAGCGCCAGCAGGCGCAGGTTGAGCAGGTGCTGAAGACTGAAGAAGAGCAGTTTGCCCGTACTCTGGAGCGCGGTCTGGCGCTGCTGGATGAAGAGCTGGCAAAACTTTCTGGTGATACGCTGGATGGCGAAACTGCTTTCCGCCTGTACGACACCTACGGCTTCCCGGTTGACCTGACGGCTGACGTTTGCCGTGAGCGCAACATCAAAGTTGACGAAGCTGGATTTGAAGCAGCAATGGAAGAGCAGCGTCGTCGTGCGCGCGAAGCCAGCGGCTTTGGTGCCGATTACAACGCGATGATCCGTGTTGATAGCGCATCTGAATTTAAAGGCTATGACCATCTGGAACTGAACGGCAAAGTGACCGCGCTGTTTGTTGATGGTAAAGCGGTTGATGCCATCAATGCAGGCCAGGAAGCTGTGGTTGTGCTGGATCAAACGCCATTCTATGCAGAATCCGGCGGTCAGGTTGGCGATAAAGGCGAACTGAAAGGCGCTAACTTCTCCTATGCGGTGGAAGATACGCAGAAATATGGCCAGGCGATTGGTCACATCGGTAAACTTGCTGCGGGTTCTCTGAAAGTGGGCGACGCGGTACAGGCGGATGTAGATGAAGCTCGTCGCGCTCGTATTCGTCTGAATCACTCCGCAACGCACCTGATGCACGCTGCGCTGCGTCAGGTTCTGGGTACTCATGTCTCCCAGAAAGGTTCGCTGGTTAATGACAAGGTGCTGCGTTTTGACTTCTCGCATAACGAAGCGATGAAACCAGAAGAGATTCGTGCTGTCGAAGATCTGGTGAACGCGCAGATTCGTCGTAACTTGCCTATCGAAACCAACATCATGGATCTCGACGCGGCGAAAGCGAAAGGTGCGATGGCGCTGTTCGGCGAGAAGTATGATGAACGTGTACGCGTGCTGAGCATGGGCGATTTCTCCACCGAGCTGTGTGGTGGTACTCACGCCAGCCGCACCGGTGATATTGGTCTGTTCCGTATTATTTCTGAATCGGGTACTGCTGCAGGCGTTCGTCGTATCGAAGCGGTAACCGGAGAAGGTGCTATCGCCACCGTTCATGCAGACAGCGATCGCTTAAGCGAAGTCGCGCATCTGCTGAAAGGCGATAGCAATAATCTGGCTGATAAAGTGCGCTCAGTACTGGAACGTACGCGTCAGCTGGAAAAAGAGTTACAACAGCTTAAAGAACAGGCTGCCGCACAGGAGAGCGCAAATCTTTCCAGTAAGGCAATTGATGTTAATGGTGTTAAGCTGTTGGTTAGTGAGCTTAGCGGTGTTGAGCCGAAAATGTTGCGCACCATGGTTGACGATTTAAAAAATCAGCTGGGGTCGACAATTATCGTGCTGGCAACGGTAGCCGAAGGTAAGGTTTCTCTGATTGCAGGCGTATCTAAGGACGTCACAGATCGCGTGAAAGCAGGGGAACTGATTGGTATGGTCGCTCAGCAGGTGGGCGGCAAGGGTGGTGGACGTCCTGACATGGCGCAAGCCGGTGGTACGGATGCTGCGGCCTTACCTGCAGCGTTAGCCAGTGTGAAAGGCTGGGTCAGCGCGAAATTGCAATAATATAAGTGTCAGGCAATGCCGTGGACTTGCTTCACGGCATTCGCATCGACGCTATCGACAATGATAAAGTCAGGTTGAAGTTGTGTATATCGGCTAAACTTAGGTTTAACAGAATGTAATGCCATGACTGCTTAGATGTAATGTGTTTGTCATTGCTTACTTTTTGGCGTTATATGATGGATAATGCCGGGATACAGAGAGACCCGACTCTTTTAATCTTTCAAGGAGCAAAGAATGCTGATTCTGACTCGTCGAGTTGGTGAGACCCTCATGATTGGGGATGAGGTCACCGTGACAGTTTTAGGGGTAAAGGGCAACCAGGTACGTATTGGCGTAAACGCCCCGAAGGAAGTTTCTGTTCACCGTGAAGAGATCTACCAGCGTATCCAGGCTGAAAAATCCCAGCAGTCCAGTTACTAATCTTTCCGCGTCTCATCTTTAACGGTGAGACGCACCCTCAAAATTTCTCCTTCACTTCATTTTCTTTTCGCGTTACTCCCGTTCATTTAACTTTTGCCTTCATTTTTCTCTATCACTGCTACCTGTCAGAGGCCTGTTTTTCTGTTGATAAAACACTCTTTTTGACGTTTTTACAGACTAATTGAGCGCGAAGTGTGCAAACGATAAAAGTGTGGGAAAAATTGTTTGACTTATAAGTCTCAGAAAGTAATATGTGCGCCACGCAGCGACGATGAGCGATAAACAAGTTCTTCGAAGCACTCGTAAGAGGCGTGTGGTGAGGTGGCCGAGAGGCTGAAGGCGCTCCCCTGCTAAGGGAGTATGCGGTCAAAAGCTGCATCCGGGGTTCGAATCCCCGCCTCACCGCCATTTGCATCCGTAGCTCAGCTGGATAGAGTACTCGGCTACGAACCGAGCGGTCGGAGGTTCGAATCCTCCCGGATGCACCATCTCTTACTTGATACGGCTTTAGTAGCGGTATCAAAAAATCTGCAGTAAAGTAAGTTTCCCGATGCATCCGTAGCTCAGCTGGATAGAGTACTCGGCTACGAACCGAGCGGTCGGAGGTTCGAATCCTCCCGGATGCACCATATTCTCCGTAATCTTCAGCGATGAAGGTATCGAAGAGGTGGCGGTACTAACCGCAGGCACCAGGGAGGATAACGTTGCTTTAGCAACGGCCCGAAGGGCGAGCCGCAAGGCGAGTAATCCTCCCGGATGCACCATCTCTTACTTGATACGGCTTTAGTAGCGGTATCAATATCAGCAGTAAAACAAATTTCCCGATGCATCCGTAGCTCAGCTGGATAGAGTACTCGGCTACGAACCGAGCGGTCGGAGGTTCGAATCCTCCCGGATGCACCATATTCTCCGTAACCTTCAGCGATGAAGGTATCGAAGAGGTGGCGGTACTAACCGCAGGCACCAGGGAGGATAACGTTGCTTAGCAACGGCCCGAAGGGCGAGCCGCAAGGCGAGTAATCCTCCCGGATGCACCATCTCTTACTTGATATGGCTTTCGTAGCGATATCAATATCAGCAGTAAAATAAATTTTCCCGATGCATCCGTAGCTCAGCTGGATAGAGTACTCGGCTACGAACCGAGCGGTCGGAGGTTCGAATCCTCCCGGATGCACCATCTTCTCCAAAAAATTTCCTTCAAAAATATCTCATTTCTAAATAACTATTTTATCCATATCCTGAATAATCTTCCCTTTCGCCATCAGCGACAAAATCAAGCAATTACGCTAAAGTAGCGTCATATTTTTCGACTTGCGAGAAGACCATGTACGAGCGTTATGCAGGTTTAATTTTTGATATGGATGGCACAATCCTGGATACGGAGCCTACGCACCGTAAAGCGTGGCGCGAAGTATTAGGGCATTACGGTCTTCAGTACGATGTTCAGGCGATGATTGCGCTTAATGGCTCGCCCACCTGGCGTATTGCTCAGGCGATTATTGAGCTGAATCAGGCCGATCTCGACCCGCATGCGTTAGCGCGTGAAAAAACAGAAGCAGTAAGAAGTATGCTGCTGGATAGCGTCGAACCGCTTCCTCTTGTTGAAGTGGTGAAAAGCTGGCACGGACGTCGACCAATGGCTGTTGGAACGGGGAGTGAAAGCGCCATCGCTGAGGCATTGCTGGCGCACCTGGGATTACGCCGTTATTTTGATGCGGTCGTTGCCGCCGATCACGTCAAACACCATAAACCTGCGCCAGACACATTTTTGTTGTGCGCACAGCGTATGGGCGTGCAACCAACGCAGTGTGTGGTCTTTGAAGATGCTGATTTCGGTATTCAGGCTGCTCGCGCTGCAGGCATGGACGCAGTGGATGTTCGCTTGCTGTGAGTGAAGCTTTATCGCTTTTCTCGTTGTTTGCCAGTAGTTTCCTCAGCGCTACACTATTACCCGGTAATTCCGAAGTCGTCCTGGTTGCAATGTTACTTTCCGGGGTAAGTCATCCCTGGGTTTTAGTGTTAACAGCAACAATGGGTAATAGCCTTGGAGGGCTAACTAACGTTATCCTTGGGCGTTTCTTTCCACTGCGCAAAACATCGCGCTGGCAAGAGAAAGCCATCGGCTGGCTGAAACGATATGGTGCAATCACACTATTATTAAGCTGGATGCCCGTGGTTGGCGATTTACTGTGTCTGTTAGCGGGATGGATGCGCATCTCGTGGGGACCGGTAATCTTTTTTTTGTGCCTTGGTAAAGCGTTACGCTATGTTGCGATTGCAGTAGCTACCGTTCAGGGCATGATGTGGTGGCACTAATTGTAGGCCTGCACACATGGCCACCATTACAGTTATGCTAAATAAAACGATTTTGACAGGCGGGAGGTCAATTTGATCCCGGACGTATCACAGGCGCTGGCCTGGCTGGAAAAACATCCTCAGGCGTTAAAGGGGATACAGCGTGGGCTGGAGCGCGAAACTTTGCGTGTTAATGCGGATGGCACACTGGCAACAACAGGTCATCCTGAAGCATTAGGTTCCGCACTGACGCATAAATGGATAACCACCGATTTTGCGGAAGCATTGCTGGAATTTATTACACCAGTGGATGGTGATATTGAACATATGCTGACCTTTATGCGCGATCTGCATCGTTATACGGCGCGCAATATGGGCGATGAGCGGATGTGGCCGTTAAGCATGCCATGCTACATCGCAGAAGGTCAGGACATCGAACTGGCACAGTACGGCACTTCTAACACCGGACGCTTTAAAACGCTATACCGTGAAGGGCTGAAAAATCGCTACGGCGCGCTGATGCAAACCATTTCCGGCGTGCACTACAATTTCTCTTTGCCAATGGCATTCTGGCAAGCGAAGTGCGGTGATATCTCGGGCGCTGATGCCAAAGAGAAAATTTCTGCGGGCTATTTCCGCGTTATCCGCAATTACTATCGTTTCGGTTGGGTCATTCCTTATCTGTTTGGCGCGTCTCCGGCGATTTGTTCTTCTTTCCTGCAAGGAAAACCAACGTCGCTGCCGTTTGAGAAAACCGAGTGCGGTATGTATTACCTGCCGTATGCGACCTCTCTTCGTTTGAGCGATCTTGGCTATACCAACAAATCGCAAAGCAATCTTGGTATTACCTTCAACGATCTCTACGAGTACGTCGCAGGGCTCAAGCAGGCTATCAAAACGCCGTCGGAAGAGTACGCGAAGATTGGTATTGAGAAAGACGGTAAGCGGCTACAAATCAACAGCAACGTGCTGCAGATTGAAAACGAACTGTACGCGCCGATTCGTCCAAAACGCGTTACCCGCAGCGGAGAGTCGCCTTCTGATGCGCTGTTACGTGGCGGCATTGAATATATTGAAGTGCGTTCGCTGGACATCAACCCGTTCTCGCCGATTGGTGTAGATGAACAGCAGGTGCGTTTCCTCGACCTGTTTATGGTCTGGTGTGCGCTGGCTGATGCACCGGAAATGAGCAGTAGCGAACTTGCCTGTACACGCGTTAACTGGAACCGGGTGATCCTCGAAGGTCGCAAACCGGGCCTGACGCTGGGTATCGGTTGTGAAACCGCGCAGTTCCCGTTGCCGCAGGTGGGGAAAGATCTGTTCCGCGATCTAAAACGCGTCGCGCAAACGCTGGATAGCATTAACGGCGGCGAAGCGTACCAGAAAGTGTGTGATGAACTGGTCGCCTGCTTCGATAATCCTGATCTGACTTTCTCTGCGCGTATCTTAAGGTCTATGATTGATACTGGCATTGGCGGAACAGGTAAAGCGTTTGCAGAAGCCTACCGTAATCTTCTGCGTGAAGAGCCGCTGGAAATTCTGCGCGAAGAGGATTTTGTCGCCGAGCGCGAGGCATCTGAACGCCGTCAGCAGGAAATGGAAGCCGCTGATACCGAACCGTTTGCGGTGTGGCTGGAAAAACACGCCTGACAGAAAAGAAAAAGGCCACTCGTGAGTGGCCAAAATTTCATCTCTGAATTCAGGGATGATGATAACAAATGCGCGTCTTTCATATACTCAGACTCGCCTGGGAAGAAAGAGTTCAGAATATTTAAAAAAAATTTACCGGAGGTGGCTAAATGCCGTTGTTAGATAGCTTCACAGTCGATCATACCCGGATGGAAGCGCCAGCAGTTCGGGTGGCGAAAACAATGAACACCCCGCATGGCGACGCAATCACCGTGTTCGATCTTCGCTTCTGCGTGCCGAACAAAGAAGTGATGCCAGAAAGAGGGATCCATACCCTGGAGCACCTGTTTGCTGGTTTTATGCGTAACCATCTTAACGGTAATGGCGTTGAGATTATCGATATCTCACCAATGGGCTGCCGCACTGGTTTTTATATGAGTCTGATTGGTACGCCTGATGAGCAGCGTGTCGCTGATGCCTGGAAAGCGGCAATGGAAGACGTGTTGAAAGTGCAGGATCAGAATCAGATCCCGGAACTTAACGTCTATCAGTGCGGTACTTACCAGATGCACTCTTTGCAGGAAGCACAGGATATTGCGCGTAGTATTCTGGAACGTGACGTGCGCATCAACAGCAATGAAGAACTGGCGCTGCCGAAAGAGAAGTTGCAGGAACTGCACATTTAGTTGGTTAGTGCAGAAGCAGCCGGACATGCAACAGCACCGTCCGGCTTGCCTGGTGCGCTACGCTTATCTGGTTGACGCAGGGAGCGTGCCACCTGTACGTGACAGGTGGCAAAGTGGCATTAAAAGAGATATTTCATGCCCAGCATTCCCTGGGTATCACTGTAACCGTTGTCACCCAACTGCTGGGCGACATTGCCCCACAGTTGCAGACGTGGAGTAATCTGACCTTCCACC